>NZ_JBMDIL010000018.1:0-145267 GCF_057808655.1 Rhizobium sp. FG96
CGCCGCGCGGCCCCGCCGCCGCGCCCGACCACCGATATTCTTGCCGAGCTGTCGCGCTCCGCGCCCGCCGCAGTCCCGGCGCCTTCCGAGCCGCGCTCCAGCCAGCCGGAACTGTCTGCCGAGGAGCGCGAAGAGCGCCTGTCCGGCGTGCTCGCCGAAATCCTCGACGACCCGGCCTCGGGCTTCCGGACGGATTCGGTGCTCTACCAGGAATTTCTCGTGCGGCTGCGTATGCGCCGCGTGCCGGGGCCGCCGCTGTCGCTGCAGGATTTCCGCCGCCGCGTGGCTGTATCGCGCTCAGGCGTCGATCCCGAAATGGCGGCCGGCGAAGGCTGGGCCACGGCGCTCTCGCTGTCGAATGGCGTGACCGACGATCTGCAGGGCGTGTTCCTGATGATGGCGAAGGCAGCGCTCGGCGGCGAACCATGCCCGTCCGACGCCCGCATCGCCCGCGCTTACGGCACCCATTCGGCCCGCCGCGCCCGCCGTCTACTCGGCTATTTCGAAGAACAGGGCCTGATTGTCGTCCACACCGATTTCACCGGCAAGCGCATCGTCGCCTTCCCCGACCTGCAGGCCGAAACGGCGCCGGGTTCCGCCGACGCGCCTGATGACGATGCGCTGAAGAGCGCTGCCGAGTAGGGCTTTCAAACCCAGCTCTGAATGACTTCCGGGCTGGCGTGGATGCAGGTCAGTTCCAGCCGTGTGGTGCCGACATTCTTGAAGCAGTGGGGTGTCTCGGCGTTGACGACGACGATGTCGCCGGGGTTTGGCTGGAGCGTTTCGTCGCCGACGGTGAAGCGCGCCTGTCCCGAGCGGACGATCCACATTTCGGTATAGGGATGGACATGCAGGGCAGGGCCTTGGCCCGGCTCATTGTCTATGAGGAAGATCGAGACCGGTGCGCCGAACGCGCCGCCTTCAAAGAGAATGGTTCGGTTCGGGGACTGCTGCTGATCTGCACGCGGTATGACGTGGAACATGACTTCCTCCCTTGGATACTGCGGCGGACTTTGTTATCAATTTATCTTAGTGAGAAGATAATCCGATTTATCTTCTCGTCAAGATAAATCGGATTTCGCCATGACGACTGAAGATCACGTTGACCGGCTGCGTGCGCTCTGGGCGCAAGAACTGCCGGATCTAGATACGACGCCGATGAGCATACTCGGCCGCATCTACCGGCTCTCCAATCTGGTGCGGCCGTCGATTGAGACGACCTTTGCGGAGTTCGATCTCGATCGCGGCGAGTTCGACGTGATCGCAACGATCCGCCGTTCCGGGCCGCCTTACCGGATGATCCCGACTGAGCTTTACCGTCACCTGATGATTTCCTCCGGCGGGTTGACGCACAGGCTCGACCGGCTGGAGAAGGCTGGCCTTGTCACACGCGAGCGCTCGGACCAGGACAAGCGCAGTTTCGTGGTGGTGCTGACCGCGGAAGGCATCCGGCGTGCCGAGGCTGCCTTCCGCGAGGACATGGGCCGCGAACTGCGTCTCCTCGATGTGCTCGACGAAGGGGAGCGCCGGGCGTTGTCCGGTCTGCTGCGCAAGCTTGCGGGTTCGCTCGAACCGGCCGAGGGCGAGGCGTCAGCGGCAGATTCCGTTTGACAATCCCGTGACTTATCCATAAACACCGCGCCAGCACCGGGCAGCAATGTCCGGTGTTTCATTTGACATGTCCCGTGGATTCGTCCCGTTCGCGTAATGGGTTGGTCCTGTCGGGCTTTCGAAAGAAAGCCAAAGGAGGGCGTGTTTCCTTCGAGCGATTTGGTAACAGATCGTTCTAACACTCTGAAAGGAAATACGATGAGCAAGCGCGAATCGTCCAAGTACAAGATTGACCGCCGTATGGGCGAAAACATCTGGGGCCGTCCTAAGTCCCCGGTGAACCGCCGCGAATACGGCCCGGGCCAGCATGGTCAGCGCCGCAAGGGCAAGCTCTCTGACTTCGGTGTGCAGCTGCGCGCCAAGCAGAAGCTGAAGGGCTACTACGGTGACCTGCGCGAAAAGCAGTTCCGTGCGATCTTCGACGAAGCCAACCGCCGCAAGGGTGACACTTCCGAAAACCTGATCGGTCTTCTGGAGTCCCGTCTCGACGCGATCGTTTATCGCGCCAAGTTCGTCCCGACCGTTTTCGCAGCCCGCCAGTTCGTGAACCACGGCCACGTGACCGTGAACGGCGTCCGCGTCAACATCGGTTCTTACCGTTGCAAGGCCGGCGACGTCATCGAAGTTCGCCAGAAGTCGAAGCAGCTCGTAACGGTTCTGGAATCCATCTCTCTCGCTGAGCGTGATGTTCCTGACTACATCGAAGTTGATCACAACAAGATGGTTGCGACCTTTGCACGCGTTCCTTCGCTCTCCGACGTTCCGTACCCGGTCGTCATGGAGCCGCATCTGGTGGTCGAATTCTATTCGCGTTAATCGCGAGGCGTTTTCGCATACGGAAAAGCCGCCTCACAGGGCGGCTTTTTTGTTCTCTGGAGAGAAGTCATGGTGGATTTGCAGGCAGTCCTCGACAGCATCTACAAGGAACTGACGCCGCGGATCGGCGAGGGCAAGGTTGCGGATTACATTCCCGAGCTCGCCAAGATCGATCCCAACCAGTTCGGGATGACGATCGCCACGACGGACGGCAAGATCTACAGCGTCGGCGACGCTGCCGTAGCTTTCTCCATCCAGAGCATTTCCAAGGTCTTCATGCTGACGCTGGCGCTCGGCAAGGTGGGCGAGAGTCTGTGGAAGCGCGTCGGCCGCGAGCCGTCGGGCTCGGCCTTCAATTCCATCGTCCAGCTGGAACACGAAAGCGGTATCCCCCGCAATCCCTTCATCAATGCCGGCGCCATTGCCGTCACCGATGTCGTCATGGCCGGCCATGCGCCGCGCGAGGCGATCGGCGAGCTGCTGCGTTTCGTGCGCTATCTGGCAGACGACGAATCCGTCACCATCGACGAGAAGGTGGCGCGTTCGGAAACGCAGACGGGCTACCGCAATTTCGCGCTCGCCAATTTCATGCGCGCCTACAAGAATATCGATCATCCGGTCGAGCATGTGCTCGGCGTCTATTTCCATCAATGCGCGCTGTCGATGACCTGCGAGCAGCTGGCCCGCGCCGGGCTGTTCCTGGCGGCGCGCGGCAGCAATCCGGTCACCGGCCATTCCGTGGTTTCGCCGAAGCGGGCGCGGCGCATCAATGCGATGATGCTGATGTGCGGCCATTACGACGGATCGGGCGATTTCGCCTACCACGTCGGCCTTCCCGGCAAGAGCGGCGTCGGCGGCGGTATCTTTGCGGTGGCGCCCGGGATCGCCTCGATCGCCGTCTGGTCTCCGGGCCTCAACAAGGTCGGCAATTCGCAGCTTGGCGCCGTGGCGCTGGAAATGCTGGCGGCGCGCACCGGCTGGTCGGTTTTCGGCGATTGATGCTGTGTCCTGCCGCTGCTTTCTGCTAAGGCAGATCAACTGACGATCCGGAAGAGACGATGAATATCGCTGCCAACATTGCCGACGCCCTCGATGAAACCACCGAAGACGGTGGTATCGCCCACGCGCTGTTTGCCGATGCGCCGCGCTCCGTCTCGTTCAACAAGCTGCGCAAGCGTCTGCTGCGCAATGTGCGTCAGGCATTCGACGA
Organism: Rhizobium sp. FG96; assembly: GCF_057808655.1. Lineage (NCBI taxonomy): Bacteria > Pseudomonadati > Pseudomonadota > Alphaproteobacteria > Hyphomicrobiales > Rhizobiaceae > Rhizobium > Rhizobium sp. FG96. The sequence continues at coordinate 3,638 of NZ_JBMDIL010000018.1, forward strand.
TTTCGATATGCTGAAGGGCCAGAAGCGCTGGCTGATCGGCGTTTCCGGCGGCAAGGATTCCTATGGTCTTCTCGCTCTGTTGCTCGACCTGCAGTGGCGCGGCCTGCTGCCGGTGGAGCTAGTCGCCTGCAATCTCGACCAGGGCCAGCCGAACTTCCCGAAGCATATCCTGCCGGAATACCTGACCGGTATCGGCGTGAAGCACCGGATCGAGTATCGCGACACCTATTCGATCGTGAAGGAGAAAGTGCCGGAGGGGGCGACCTATTGCTCGCTCTGTTCGCGTCTTCGCCGCGGCAATCTCTACCGGATCGCCAAGGAGGAGGGTTGCGATGCGCTGGTGCTCGGCCATCACCGCGAGGACATCCTCGAAACCTTCTTCATGAACTTCTTCCATGGCGGGCGCCTTGCCTCCATGCCGGCGAAGCTGCTGAACGATGAGGGCAACCTCATGGTTCTGCGACCGCTGGCCTATTGCGCCGAAGACGACATGGCGAAGTTCGCTTCTGCCATGCAGTTTCCGATCATTCCCTGCGATCTCTGCGGTTCGCAGGACGGCCTGCAGCGCAATGCGATGAAGGATATGCTCGCCGATATCGAGCGGCGCATGCCCGGCCGTAAGGATACGATGCTCAGGGCACTCGCCCATGTGAACCCGTCGCATCTGCTCGATCCCAAGCTTTTCGATTTTTCGAGCCTGATGGTCACCGAACCGTCATCGAAGAGCGAGTAACTGGGCGGACGCCCGAAACAGGAACATGCCATGACCTCGAATATTGATGTAACGACGCTCTCCGATCTCCTCCGGCGGGCGGCGAAGGCCGAGATATTGCCGCGCTTCCGCCGCCTCGGCAGCGGCGACGTCCGCGCCAAGTCGGAGGCGACCGATCTGGTGACGGAGGCCGATGAGCAGGCCGAACGGATGATCAAGGCCGAGGCTGCAAAGCTCTGGCCCGAAGCGCTGTTCATCGGCGAGGAATCGGTCGCCGCCGATCCGGCATTGCTCGACCGCCTCGAAGGCGCCGATCTCGCGATCATCGTCGATCCCGTCGATGGCACGTTCAATTTCGCCTCGGGCATTCCGGCCTTCGGCGTCATGGCCGCCGTCGTCTCAAAGGGCGAGACCGTGGCCGGGATCATCTACGATCCGATGGGCGACGACTGGGTGCTGGCGGAGAAGGGCAGCGGCGCCTGGCTGAAGCGCCCGGATGGCGAGACGGAGCGGCTGAAGGTTGCCGAGCCCGTCGAGCTCGGCCAGATGGTCGGCATGGCTTCGACCGGTTTCTTCGCGAAAGAGAAGCGCGCTGAAATCCTCGCCAATCTCGCCAAAGTCCGCTTCCTCGCCAACTATCGCTGCGCAGCGCATGAATACCGCACCTTCGCGTCAGGCCATGTGCACTATCTCTCGTACAACAAGCTGATGCCGTGGGATCACCTGGCGGGGACATTGATCTCGCAGGAAGCCGGCGCCTATGCTGCCCGTTTCGACGGCTCGCCCTATCTGCCGCACCATGTCGACGGCGGACTGCTGATCGCACCGGACAAGGCGTCGTGGGAGTTGCTGCGGAAAGAGGTCTTCACCGTCTAAGTCGGTGAGGGCGCAAGCTTCGGTCCAGCCCGGATAGATAGGAGGAAACATATATTTCCTCCCAAGCATTTTGATCACGAACCGGCCCCGTTCATCGAGCGGGGTTTTTCGTTTGCGCGACGGCTCAGTTCGTCGAGCTGGTCGTCAGCTGATCGACCGGAACAATCGGATTGCTCTGGGGGAGGGAGGCGATGGCGAACATCGCGAAAGCATAAGCGGCAAACACAGAAGCCGCGATGGTGGTCTTGATCATGTCTTGCTCCATCGTTGCCTGCTAAAACTAACCCCAAAGAGCGATGGCAACAAGGAATATGAACGCCAGATGAACGGAATGTCATCGCAATGCGGCCTTTTGGTAGGCGCTGTGTGGTTCCCGCACCATGAATGGTTGCGGTGAGCCCCGGCACGGAAGGAACGAGTCGCGCGGTGATTCGTTGAGTCGCGTGTTTTGCGTGAGGTATTGCGTCATGGAAAAGGCTGACATCCGGAAATTCGATCCCGTCAGGCTGAAGCTGCGCGGCCGCAACCGCGTCGTCCGTTCGGTGCACGATGCCTACCGGATGATGGTCACCGAATGGCCGGTTGCGGATGGGCCGGCGCTCTATCGCGCCGAGGTGACCTGCCTCGATGTCTTCAATGGTGCGGTCGGTGCCAGGGAGGCGCGCAAGAAGTTCATTGCGGCCGTCAACGAGGCGCATCTGCCCTATATGGACTGACAGGGAAAGGCCCGCTCAAGAGCGGGCCTTCGTTTTTAGAAATGTGCGGCACCCGCATCCAGCTGCGGGCTGTCGCCGGGATGGGTGAAGAGCTTGCCCTTCTCGGCCCAGAGCGTGGCGGCAACGCTGACGGCGCCGAAGATCGCAAAGCCGGCGAAGAGCGGCTGGACCGTGCCGTTGAACATCTGGCCGACGGCGCCGCCGAGCACCGCACCGAAGGTCGTCGAGACGAAGCCGGTGATGGCAGTGGCGGTGCCCGCAAGATTGCCCATCGGCTCGAGGCTGATCGCCGTGAAGTTGGTGGCGATGACGGCAAACATCATCAGCAGCACGGTGAAGAGCGCGTAGTCGAGCACGAAATTGACCGTGCCGCCGAGCGCCATCACGTAGCCGAAAGCCGAGACCAGCGTGAACAGGATGACCGCTGCATGCGAGATGCGGCGCATGCCGAAGGTGCGCACGAAGAAGCCATTGGCGAAGTTGGCGACGGCAATGCCGCCGGCTGTCGCCGCAAAGGCGATCGGTAGCCAGTCGCCGAGGCCGTAGACCTCGCCGAAGACCTGCTGGACGGAGATGACATAGGCGCTGATGACGCCGGTGAACATCGTCAGGCCGATCATGTAGCCGCAGGTGATGCGGTTGGTCAGCACGGTCTTGAAACCGTCGGTGACGGCGCGGACGGAGAGCGGGATGCGCTCCTCACGCGGCAGGGATTCCTTCAGGCGGCTTGCGGCCCAGATAAACAGGATCGAGCCGACGATGCCGAGCAGGATGAAGATCCAGTGCCAGTTGGCGTAGCTGATGATCAGCTGGCCGACCGACGGCGCGACGATCGGCACGATCATGAAGACGATCATGACGAAGGACATGACGCGCGCCATCTCGCGACCGCCGAAGCAGTCACGGACGATCGCCATGCTGGTGATGCGCACGGCAGCGCCGCCGATGCCCTGGACGAAACGCATGACGAGCAGCATTTCGAAGCTCGAGGTGGCGGCCGCGCCGAACATGGCGAGCACGTAGACTGCGAGACCGCCGAGCAGGATGTTGCGGCGCCCGAAGGCATCGCAGAGGCTGCCGAACAGGATCTGCGAGACGCCGAAGCCGAAGAAGAACACGGCAATGACGAGCTGGGCATCATTGGTGTTGGTGACATTGAGCGAGTGCCCGATGGCGGGCAGGGCAGGCAGCATGCTGTCGATCGCCATGGCGATGCTGGCTGTCATGATCGCGATGGTGATGACGAATTCCGCAAAGCCCATGCCGATGCGGCGCGAGCCCTGGTTTTCGACGTGCGGCGTGTGATCCGGCGCCATGATGAATTACCCCCAAGAAAGAATGCGCCCGGCGGATCAGACCGCCGGATTATGTGGCTGGAACAGCCGTCCCTTTTCGGCAACGAGCACGAAGGCAAGGCCGATGAAGGCGACGGTGAAATAACCGATGACCATCGGCAGCGCCGTGCCGTCGAATGCCTGGCCGATGGCTGCGCCAATCGCCGCGCCGCCGATCGTGCTCGTGAAGCCGAGTACCGACGAGGCGGTGCCGGCGACATGACCGAGCGGCTCCATGGCGAGCGAATTGAAGTTCGAGCCGATCCAGCCGAACTGGAACATCGCCAGACCGAACAGGCAGATGAAGACCGGGAACGGCGTCGGCTGCGGCCCATAGAGCTGCACGAGCAGCCAGATCGTGTTGACGACGATGAAGCCGACCAGCGAGGCATGCGACAGGCGACGCATGCCGAAGCGACCGACAAGGCGCGCATTCAGGAACGACGAGAAGGACATGAAGATCGCGACACCGGCGAAGGCGAAGGGAAAATAGACCCCGAGCCCGTAGATGCCGACATAGATCTGCTGTGCCGAGTTGATGAAGCCGAACAGCGCACCGAAGACGACGGTGGTCGCCAGCGTGTAGCAAAGCGCGCTGCGGTTGGTCAGAACCACCTTGAAGCCGCCGATGACAGACTTGGCCGTGAACGGACGGACATTGGCGGGCGCAAGCGTTTCCGGCAGGCGGTTATAGGCCCAGAGCAGGATCAGCGTCGCCATCACCCCAATGAAGACGAAGATCATGTGCCAGGTTGAAAACAGCATGACGAGCTGACCGGTGCCCGGCGCGATAACCGGCACGATCATGAACGTCATCGAGATCAGCGACATCACTTCGGCCATCTGGCGGCCGCCATAGATGTCGCGGACGATCGATATGGTGATGACGCGGGTGGCCGCAGCGCCGATGCCCTGGATGAAACGCAGGACGAGAAGACCGCCGAAGGACGGGATGAGCGCAATGCCGAAGGCGGAACAGATATAGATGACGAGGCCGATAAACAGCGGCTTGCGGCGGCCGAACCGGTCCGAGATCGGGCCGAAGAACAGCTGCGCGAGACCGAAGCCGAAGAGATAGGCCGAGACGACGAACTGGCGGTGGTTTTCGCTTTCGACCCCCAGATTGGCGCCGATCTGCTGGAGGGCAGGAAGCATGACGTCGATGGCGAGAGAATTGACCGCCATCATGAAGGCAGCCAGAAAGATGAACTCTCGCTTGCCCATAGGTGTTCGACCCGCGGCAACGGTGGGAGAGGTGTCCGTCACTTTAGAAATTCCCATAAACAGGCCAAGGCGCTGTTCAGCACAGCGCCTCGGACTCAAATCAAATCAGGTTTGGAAACCGGGCGGACGCCCGGTGCCCGGTCAGGAGGCGGCGCGAACCGCGACGCCGTTTTCCTGCAGATGCTGCTGCAATTCGCCAGCCTGGAACATTTCCCGGACGATATCGCAGCCGCCGATGAACTCGCCCTTCACGTAAAGCTGGGGGATCGTCGGCCAGTTGGAGTAATCCTTGATGCCCTGGCGTATTTCCGAATCGGCGAGCACGTTGATGCCCTTATAATCGACGCCGATGTAATCGAGAATCTGCACGACCTGGCCGGAGAAACCACACTGGGGAAACTGCGGCGTGCCCTTCATGAAAAGGACGACGTCGTTGCTCTTGATTTCGTTGTCGATGAATTCGTTGATGCCGCTCATGGGACCTAATCCTTTCAACAGGCGGGTTAAAGGCCCACCGTTTCAATCGTTAGCTTTAGATAGCATGCGCCGGTTCAAATTCCAGCAGTCAATGCCAAAAAAAGACCAATCGTAAGCATGCTAGGTAATGCTGTTGCGCTTTCGTTACGCCTGCGATGTCAGCGGCTGCGCTGCTTGCTGCGAACGGCGGCGGTGCGGCGTTTGCTGACCTGCTTCTTCGCGGTCTTGCGCGGGGCGGCGGCCTTCTTGAGCCGGCCAGTCGTTGCCGAGCGAGTCTGCCGCTTGGTGCGCTTCGTCGTCGAACGGCCGGTCGTCTTCTTCAGGATCTCCTTGAGGACGCTTTCGACCACGCCGTTGACGATTTCCTTCATGAGATCGGCCATCATTCACCTTCTGCGATAGAAACTGGTTTTCCGGCTATTGAATTCCGGATGTTTTGCGTTAGCAAGCGCTGTTCGTGCCCGTCCGTGTTTTTTCCGCCTCATTTGGCGTGCAAGGCGGCGCCGATGGCGCCATGGGGGCTTGCCGGAAAGACTGTGATGGAATTGATCAGGAAGCGGGTCGTGCTGCACTTCCCGGGCTTCGAACCGCTGGATGGCCGCGCGCAGCGTGCGCGCTACGAGCGTTCAGCAAAGCAGAGCGGCAAGGTATGGGGCTTCGAGGCTGAGATCGGCGAAGTCGAGAATGCCGTCTATCCCGTCTCCTTCACGGTCGATGCCAAGAGCGCGGCCTGGCAGACGCAGAACCGCATCCATATCCTCGATCACGACGAACTCGTGCAGTCCCTGCGCAACAAATCTCTCGCGCGGCGGATGATCGACGGCTTCACGGCAGCCGCCAGGATTATCGGCGACCGGGCCATGACCGCCTATTTCCGCCACGCCTGGCGCTTCGGCCTGTTCTTCATCTTCCCGTTTCTGCTGATGACGCTGGGGATGCTGCTGACGGCAACGATCGCCCTTGCACCCCTCGGCTTCGACCTGTCGGCATGGAACCTGATTTGGAGCCTGCCGCTCGCCGCCTTATTCTTCGCCTTCGTCTTCCTGCCGTTCACCGAGCGGTTCCACACGCTGCATCTCTTCGCCGATTGGGAAATGGCAGTCGCGCTCGGACGGATGAACCGCCCCGAATTCAGCGCGTTTCTCGAGCGTTGCGCCGTGGCTGCACGCGCTGCCCTTGCGGAAGAGGCAGATGAATACGTGATCTCCTCGCACAGCATGGGCTCCAGCGTTGCCGCCCATGTGCTCGGCATGCTCCTGGAGCGGGAACCGGAGCTGCTTGCCGGAAAGCGCGTCGTCTTCGCCTCGCTCGGCTCCGCGGTGCTGCAATGCGCGCTTCTGAAGCCCGCCAGCCTGCTGAGATCGCGCGTCGGCGCCATCGCCCGAAATCCCGCGATCTTCTGGCTCGACGTCCAGTGCCTCACCGACGCCATCCATTTCTACAAGGTCCCGGTCGCCGCCGTCACCGGCCACCCCGACGCACCGCCCGCCAAGATGCTGTTCATCCGCGTCAAGCAGATGCTGACGCCGGAGCACTACAAGAAGATCAAACTCGATTTCCTGCGCGTCCACCGCCAATACGTGCTGGGACCGGATCTCCAGGCGCCGTTCGATTTCACGCTGTTGACGGCGGGGCCTCTCCGCGCGGACGCTATTGCCGAGGGCGGGCTAAAGGCTGGACTGAGCCAGGCAGCCTAGCGGAAGAGGCTGTGATCGATCCGGAACAGCTGGAAGTCTGAAACGACCGGATTTTCGATCCTTATTAGCCCCGGCCATGAGCCGCCAGCCGCCAGGACGGCGTAGAGCGGGGCCTGATCGGCATCGACCGGTAGCGGAAATTTGCACACGGCGACGTAGTCGAACGGAGCGGCTGCGGCTTTGCGCGTCTCGCTATCGGGTGACGTGAAGAGCTCGAACATGCGCTTCATGCCGGGAGACGCGCGATGGAACGGGACGGCGGCGACGGAGAAGCCGGAAGGTAGCGCAAAGGCCAGCGGAATGGACAGCCCTTGCGGCACGGCGATCCCGCCCGGCGCGACCGAACTCAGGGCTGAAAAATCCTGCCCTTTGCATTCGCTATAGCCCATATAGTCGATCGCATCGTAGGTTTGCTCCTGGGGCGGAAAGATAAAGCGCAGCGCGATCGTGATACCGATGATCGAGGCCAGCGCTCCACCGACAAGACGTTTCAGCTGTCCGCCGCTTGGCCTGAGAAAACCTTCTGGAGCCGTGACCACCTGCAGCGCATGCGGCAGGAAGAGCGGCACGAAGGCGAAGGCAAAGCGGATATTTCTGGTCTGCAGCAGCGTCAGCACAAGGCTCGCCGCGGCGACGGCAAAGAGGATCGCCAAGCCGGCACGTCCCTTGCCACTATCGCGGACGATGGCCGGCAGTGCCGCGACGGCGATGCACACCAGCACCGCAAGCATCATCACCATGGCGGTCTGATTGTGCTCGAAATAGTAGAGAAAGCTGTATTCCTGGGCGACGCGGTCGAACCAGTCGCGGCGTGATAGCGGGTCGATCATCCAATAGGGGCCGGACAGACAGCGCGGGAACAGATATGCCGATCCGCCGAGAAAAACGGCGCCTGCCGATGCCAGAGCCGCAATTCGAGCCAGCGGCCTTTGCCGATCGAGCGCCAGTGCACCAACCACCAAGATCGCCGAACAGCCGAGCGCGAGAACGATGTAGGGTGCAGAGAAGGCATCGCAGTGGGTGGACATCATGCCGGCGAGGCCGAGAAATGCGAAGCCTGCCGGCAATGTCAGCGCCATGATCGTCGCGGCTGCAGCGAGGAGGACGTCCCGGGAGCCGGCCACGCCGAAGATGTAGCATCCGACCAATCCGACGAAGGCTACCGCGATGAGCGGCAACCCTTCAAGGCCGATGATCACGCAGATCAAAGTGCCCAGACCGATCAGGATGCCTCCGGCCCGGTTCCATCGCTCCAGGCCGATCCCGATCATCGACAGTCCGATGATCTGCATATTGTGATGATCGATCCGATAGGGAACGAATTCCCATATGGCGTAAGTCATCAAGATGATGCTTGTGATGAGTATTGGATAGGAGACGCCGGCGCCGGCACGCGTCTGCCGCGAAAAGAAACTGGCGATCAATGCACTGAAGCCGATAAGCATCAATGGCGGCCAGACCTGGAAGGCGATCTGAAGTGCGCGTTCACCACCAAAGGCGGGGGAAAGCAACGAGGCGATTGTGACGTAGGGTAGATCGACCAGCCGCGACCAGGGGGAAGTGTAGGGTTCGGGTGTCGCGATGACCGGCAGTCCGAGGTCGAACCAGCGCCCGCCGCCGAAGAAAAGATGGCGGATTTGCAGCTCACGCATCTTGTCGTCGATGTCGCCGAGGAAGTTCTGGCCATCAATGCGGTCGAGCAGGGCGATGACGAGGCAGAGCGATGCGACCGTCAGGAACACGCGCAGCCATGCCGATCCGTGACCGGCCTTAGCCTTATCTTCAATGCCGAGAAAATCCGAAGCCATGCCGCTATCCACCGCTACGATCGTGCGAAGGAATATGCGCGGCAGACAATTAAGATTGCGCTAGGGAACAGCGAGGCCGAAAAACAAAAATGCCCGGCAGTGCCGGGCATTTTGCATTTCACTCAGGTGCTGATGTCTGCAGCGCGAGGGCGTGCAATATGCCGCCCATGTTGCCTTTCAGCGCTTCGTAGACCATCTGGTGCTGCTGCACGCGGCTCTTGCCGCGGAAGGCTTCGGCGACGACTTCGGCGGCGTAGTGGTCGCCGTCTCCTGCTAGATCGCGGATTGTCACCTTGGCACCGGGGATCCCGGCCTTGATCATGTCTTCGATATCGCCGGGTTTCATGGGCATGATCGATTACTCCTTGCGCATCATTCCGCAGCGGCGAGTGCGCCGCGGCCATCCATGAATTCAGGGAACCACGATTCATGGGCGTTGCGCAATTGCTGAATGGGCAGTGCGATCAGATCATCGACCACGAGGCTCTGGCCGGAAACCGTGCCAAGGCGCCGGAAGGGGACGCCAGCGCCTTCCGCATTGGCGCAGACGAAATCGGCGACATCTGCCTTCACGGCGACGACGTAACGGGCCTGGTCTTCGCCGAAGAGCAGCGCATGCGGCGCGCCCTTGCTGTCCGAGAGGCTGACATCGAGACCCTTGCCCGAGGACATCGCCATTTCGGCGAGCGCCAGTGCCAGACCGCCCGACGAAATGTCGTGGCAGGCGCTGATCTGGCCGTTGCGGATCGCGGAGCGGACGAAGTCGCCGTTGCGGCGTTCGGCGAAGAGATCGACCTCCGGCGCACCGCCATCGGTGCTGCCGATGATGTCGCGCAGGTAGATGGAGGAGCCGAGATGGCTGCCGTCGGTGCCGATCAGGATCAGCTGGTCGCCTTCAGCGGCGCTGCCGATGCGGGCCATCGACTTCCAGTCGGGCAGCAGCCCGACGCCGGCGATGGTCGGGGTCGGCAGGATGGCGACGCCGTTGGTTTCGTTATAGAGCGAGACATTGCCCGAGACGATCGGGAAATCGAGGGCGCGGCAGGCTTCGCCGATGCCCTTGATGGATTCAACCAGCTGGCCCATGATTTCGGGCTTTTCGGGATTGCCGAAATTCAGGTTGTCTGTCGCAGCCAGCGGCTCGGCGCCGGTTGCGGTGATGTTGCGCCAGCATTCGGCTACGGCCTGTTTACCGCCTTCGAACGGGTCGGCCTCAACATAGCGCGGCGTGACGTCTGAGGAGAAGGCGAGCGCCTTGGTCGGGTGACCCTCGACGCGGACGACACCGGCGTCGCCGCCGGGCAGCTGCAGCGAGTTGCCCTGGATCAACGTGTCGTACTGCTCATAGACCCAGCGGCGGCTGGACTGGTTGGCGGAGCCGACGAGGTCGAGCAGGGCCTTGTTGTAGTCCTCAGGTGCAGCGACCAGTTCGGCCGGCAGCGGCGCGCGCTTGCCGGATTCCCGCCAGGGGCGATCATATTCCGGAGCCTGGTCGCCGAGATCCTTGATCGGCAGGTTGGCGACTTCCTCACCCTGGTGGACGCAGCGGAAGCGCAGGTCATCGGTGGTCTTGCCGACGATGGCGAAATCGAGGCCCCACTTGACGAAGATCGCCTTGGCGACCTCTTCCTTCGATGGCTCGAGAACCATGAGCATGCGCTCCTGGCTTTCCGACAGCATCATTTCATAGGCGGTCATCTGCTCTTCGCGGACGGGAACCGTGTCGAGGTCGAGCAGGATGCCGAGATCGCCCTTGGCGCCCATTTCGACCGCCGAGCAGGTGAGGCCGGCCGCACCCATGTCCTGGATGGCGATGACGGCACCGGTCTTCATCAGCTCGAGGCAGGCTTCCAGCAGGCACTTTTCGGTGAAGGGGTCGCCGACCTGAACGGTCGGGCGCTTCTCTTCGATCGACTCGTCGAATTCGGCCGATGCCATCGTCGCGCCGCCGACGCCGTCGCGGCCGGTCTTGGCGCCGAGATAGACGACGGGCAGGCCGACGCCCTTGGCTTCAGAGAGGAAGATGGCGTTCGACTTGGCGAGGCCAGCGGCAAACGCGTTGACGAGAATGTTGCCGTTATAGCGGGCATCGAATTCGACTTCGCCGCCGACGGTCGGGACGCCGAAGGAATTGCCGTAGCCGCCGACACCGGCAACGACGCCGGAAACGAGGTGACGGGTCTTCGGGTGGCTCGGCTCGCCGAAGCGCAGCGCGTTCATCGCGGCGATCGGGCGGGCGCCCATGGTGAAGACGTCGCGCAGGATGCCGCCGACGCCGGTCGCCGCACCCTGGTAGGGTTCGATGTAGGACGGGTGGTTGTGGCTTTCCATCTTGAAGACGACGCAGTCTCCGTCATCGATATCGACGACGCCGGCATTTTCGCCCGGACCCTGGATGACGCGCGGTCCCTTGGTCGGCAGCGTGCGCAGCCACTTCTTGGATGACTTGTAGGAGCAGTGCTCGTTCCACATGGCCGAGAAGATGCCGAGTTCGGTGAAGGTCGGCTGGCGGCCGATCAGATCCAGGATCCGCTGATATTCATCCGGCTTCAGGCCGTGGCTGGCGATGAGTTCGGGGGTGATCGGGCGGGTATTGGATATGGTCATGAGCTCTCGAAAGTCCCTGCCGTTGCGCGTTTTGCGGTGTCTTTAACCCAAGTTGGCCGCGCGCGCGACAGGAAAATGGCCGCCGTCAACAATGAGGCTCTGAGGCGCCTTTCGAAGTGGCAGATGCCTAGAATTTATAGCCGAGCTGCAGGCCAGCGCGGGTCATCCCTTCGTTCGGGCCGTCGCAGAGATTGGCATGCGAGGAATGGGCGACCTGAGCCATGACATTCCAGTGATTGTCGAAGCGATAGCCGGCGCCGATATATTCGTGAAACAGCACGCGGCAGCCGAGCGCCGGGCCGTCGTCGTTGTGATCGAGCTCGCCGGTATGGATGACGCCGCCGAAACCCGCCTCGGCGAAGAGCTTCTCGGAAAAGTCCGCAGTCCAGGAGAAGCCGGTGAAGACTTGCGTGGCGGAGCCGGAGGTGCCAATCGAGGTACCCAAGTGAATGCGCGGCCGCGCAAGCTTCTGCAGGCCGGTGGCTTCGTCATGGCCGAATGGATCGAAGAAGAGGGTCACTTCGGGAAAGACGCCGTCTTCATGTTCGCTGCCGCCCTGGATGGACGCTGAGGCTCCGAAGCGCAGTTCGTCGAATATCTGGTCCTGTGCATGCGCGGGCAGGCTCGATGCACCGGCGGCGAGAACCGCGACGGTGGATGCAGACAGGAAACGCAGGACCACTTTGCGGATACAAGCGTTCATCGGTTTCCCTCGCGCTGATCGAATCGCAGCATGCGCTGCTGATCGATTGGTACCCAGCGAGGGGCAAAGGTAAAGCCGCCCCTAAAATATGACAGTTTTTGGCGACGTGCTGAGTCTGAAATGCAACAGGATCAGACTTCGCTGTCGTAGGAGGAGACACCGCTTTCGAGCAGGCGCCGCAGGGTCGTCAGTCCGCGGGAGAGCTCGGTGACATCGGTCGGCGAAGAGAAGGAAACGCGGACGCGGTGATAGACGCGCTCAGAGCGCGCCGACTTGAACTCGTCTTCGTCGTCGATCAGCACGCCTTCCTGATAGGCAGCATTCTTGAAGGTGCCGGAATGCCAGGGGTCGGGAACCTTCAACCACAGGAAGGGCGCGTGCGGATGGGAGACGAAATCGAAACCGGCGAGATGTTCGCGCACGATCGCCTCGCGGCACGCGAGCTCCTTGACGCTTGCGGCGCGAACGCTGTGGGCCTCACCTGACTCGACGAGCCGCGCGGCGGTCTCCGCCAAAATGAAGGGCAGGCCGCCGGTGATCATCTTGTGCGTCACCTTGATGCGCTGCGCAAAATGCGGCGGGCAGGCGGCCCAGCCGCCGCGAACACCGGCGGCGACGGATTTCGACAGGCCATTGATCAGGAACGTTCGCTCCGGCGCGAGTGAGGCGAGCAGGGGCGTCGTATCGCCGGTCATGCCGCCATAGAGATCATCTTCGATCAACCAGACGCCGTGGCGCCGCGCGATCTCGGCGATTGCCTGGCGCCTGTCGAGCGGCATGGTCGCGAGCGTCGGATTGTGGGCGGTCGGCATCAGGAAGGCGAGCTTCGGATGTTGCTGGTGGCAGACGCGCTCGAAATCCTCGGGGATGACGCCGTGCTCGTCGGAGTCGACGATGATCGTGCGGCGGCCGAGGATGCGGGCGCTGCGACTGACCTGCGTATAGGTGAGGTTCTCGAAAACAATCTTATCACCGGGTGAGGACACGGCGGAGATGATGGCGATTGCTGCGGCGTGGACGCCAGAGGTCGGGACAATATTGGCGGCATCCGGCGACCAGCCATTGCGCGACAGCCACGTGCGTCCGGCGGTGAACCAGTTCTGCGGAAAGGTTCGCGAATACGATGAGACCTCGGACATGTGCTGCTCGCCGATTTCGCCGAGGATGCGCCCGACAATCCTGCCCTGGCCGAGATCGGGTGCCGCGGTTGTGTCGAAGCGGATCTTGTTCGGCGGTGCGTCGATGGCGCGGGTGCCGCCGAGCGAAATCGTCAGCGGGTCGACCTGTTCGCTTGGCGAGGCCTGATTGCGGTCGATGACATAGGTGCCGCGGCCGACTTCGCCGGCAACGAGGCCCCGCTCGTGAACGAGCGCATAGGCCCGGCCGATCGTGCCGATTGTCACCCCGATATCATAGGCGAGATTTCGCTGCGGCGGCAGCTTGCTGCCGGCGGGCAGGGCGCCGCTGGCGATGGCGGATTCTATGCTGTCGGCCAGCCGCATATAGACCGGGCCGGAACCGCGCGAGAGATCTGGGAGCCAATTTGTCATGGTGACAATGAATAGATTGTCACCCTTGCGCTGTCAAGAATATGAGACATTTACGCCGGCCGAACGATAGGAGGATGGCGATGTCGATAATGCCTCAGATAAAGGGTGAAATTGTACCCATTGCATCGGTAAGCGATCCGCGCGTCATTGCGCCCCGCGTCACAACGACCGGCGGGACATGGCTTGAGCGTCTCTGGAATGGATTTATCGAATGGCACAGCAAGCGCGAGGGACGCCGGGCACTGCGCGAGCTGACGGCTGATCAGCTCAAGGATATCGGCATGTCGCAGTCCGATGCGGCCCGCGAGGTCGGCAAATCGTTCTTCTGGGATTGATCAGCTGCAGGCTTTGCTGCCCGCGGACCAGCGGTTCACGTCGGCTGCGATGCGGGCGGAGACCGGCTGGGACATCAGCGGGCCAAAGGCCTGCAGGCGGGCCGGATTACCTTCCGCCTGAACGACGAGATGCGGCAGTCCGGCAGGGCTGTTCTTGTGAACGACGAGAATGCGCGGGCGGCCGGAGAAGGAATTGAGCTCCGGCGCCAGACGGTAGGTCGCGAAGGCCGCGTCGCCCGACTTGAACCAGCAATTATTGGCGCCGACGGCAACGCGCTCCATGGTGGAGAGCGCGTCACGATTGGCGCTGACGGGCGGCGCCTTGGACTGGCAGGACGCGGCCAGCATTCCGATGACAGCAAGAGCGGCGGCAGCCGTAAGGGTGGTCGCAATGCGCATCGGTGGTCTCCAGCGGTGGTTTAGATCCACCTGATATCCGGCGAAGGTTAAGCGGCGATTACATCCAGCGCCGAAGCGAAGAGACCGCGGCCGTCGGAGCCGCCATGGGCTGCCTCGATCAGGTTTTCCGGATGCGGCATCATGCCGAGAACATTGCCGCTCTCGTTCATCACGCCGGCGATATCATTGATGGAGCCGTTCGGGTTTGTGCCTTCGGCATAGCGGAAGACGACCTGGCCGTTGCCTTCGATCTTCGCCAGCGTTTCGGCATCGGCGAAGAAGTTGCCGTCGTGGTGGGCGACCGGCGAACGTATGATCTGGCCCTTGGCATAAGCGCGGCTGAAGTCCGTATCGGCATTGACGACCTCAAGCTTGACTTCGCGGCAGACGAATTTCAGCGAGGAATTGCGCATCAGCGCGCCGGGCAGGAGACCTGCCTCGACGAGGATCTGGAAACCGTTGCAGACGCCGAGAACCTTGGTTCCCTGCTTGGCCTTCTCGATGATCGCCTGCATGACCGGCATGCGGGCAGCAATCGCGCCGCAGCGCAGATAGTCACCGTAGGAGAAGCCGCCGGGGATGACGATCAGGTCGACATCCGGAATCTGCGTTTCGGTCTGCCACACCGTCACCGGTGCGTGACCGGAAATCTTGGTGAGCGCAGCGATCATGTCACGATCGCGGTTGAGACCAGGGAGCTGAACGACGGCGGACTTCATGGGTGCGGTTCAAACCTTGCTTGTGCTTCTGCCAATTCTCGAAGTTCCAGGCGATTTTCAATGCGGTCGAGCCGATCGAGAACCTGTCCCATCGTCCCGCGCATAGTGTTGATGTCGCCTTGCATCACATGCATGTAATTTCGGAGGCCGATTATTTCCTGACGCACGTCACGCTGCCCTTCCTTGAAGGTGGCGATCTCCGTTTGAATCTTTCTCAAGACTTCAAACAGCAATTCCTGCGTCAGTTCGGCCATCGCGCATTCTCCACAACCTTCAGTCGAGAGAAATAGTATAGTTCTCGATCACCGTGTTGGCGAGGAGTTTCTCGCACATGGCCTTGAGGTCGGATTCGGCCTTGGCCTTGTCTGCGCCTTCGAGCTGCAGGTCGAAGACCTTGCCCTGGCGGACCTGGCCGATGCCGGAAAAGCCGAGGCCGCCGAGGGCGCCTTCGATTGCCTTGCCCTGCGGGTCGAGAACGCCATTCTTGAGCGTGACGGTTACACGAGCTTTGATCACTTGCCGATTTCCCTGACTTACTTGACCAATACAGGCCCGGTGCCGCGCACGGGCTCGTTTTCATTGATGATGCCGAGGCGCCGCGCGACTTCGGAATAGGCTTCGAGCAATCCGCCCATATCGCGGCGGAAGCGGTCCTTGTCCATCTTTTCGCGGGTCTCGATGTCCCACAGACGGCAGCTGTCCGGGGAGATTTCGTCGGCGAGGATGATGCGCATCATGTCGCCTTCGAAGAGGCGGCCGCATTCGATCTTGAAATCGACGAGCTGGATGCCGACGCCGAGGAAGAGGCCGGTCATAAAGTCGTTGACGCGGATGGCGAGTGCCATGATGTCATCCAGCTCGGCAGGGTTGGCCCAGCCGAATGCCGTGATGTGTTCTTCGGAGACCATCGGATCGTCAAGCGAATCCGACTTGTAATAGAATTCGATGATCGAGCGCGGCAGGACCACGCCTTCCTCGATGCCGAGGCGCTTGGCGAGCGAGCCGGCGGCGACGTTGCGCACAACGATCTCGAGCGGGATCATCTCGACTTCGCGGATCAACTGCTCGCGCATGTTGAGGCGGCGGATGAAATGCGTCGGGATGCCGATCTTGTTCAGATGGTTGAAGATGAACTCGCAAATGCGGTTGTTCAGAACGCCCTTGCCGTCGATAACTTCATGCTTCTTCTTGTTGAAGGCGGTGGCATCATCCTTGAAGAACTGGATCAACGTACCCGGTTCCGGTCCCTCATATAGAATCTTGGCCTTGCCCTCGTAGATACGGCGGCGACGGTTCATTTTAAGCTTTTCTCTGTCTTGGCGCTCTTGGGATAGCGCAGTGGATCGATCTCGTGGCGTCCCCATAAAGGAAAAGAGTGACTTTCACAATGCGCCAGTAGCTCCTTCCCCGGATTCCCAAGATATAGGGATGCCGCCTGAGAGAATCGAAGATATTGCGGATATCAGCCTACAGAGTTTTGGTGACTGTTGGAAATCAAAGCCGCGTGGCGGGCCGGTTATGCAAGCTTATTTGGTGCCGTTGCGCTTGATCTCGCGGCTGAGGCCGCTTTGCAGCGCGCGTGCGCCGCCTTCCGGATGACGCCAGCTGGCGGCCTGGACATAGGCCGGGATCTGCGCTGCAGGCATCGGACGGGCCAGCGCATAGCCCTGGAGGACGTCACAGCCGAGATCGGCGAGAATGCGGACGTGATCCATGGTCTCGACGCCTTCGGCGGTCACCAGAATGCTCAGCGAGCGGCCGATATCGATGATCGAGCGCACCAGTTTTCGCTGCTCTGCCGATTGCGGCAGCATGCGGATCAGCTCGCGGTCGATCTTCAGGGTGCGCGGGCTGAGCTTCAGCAGGCTGACGATCGAGGCGTGGCCGGTGCCGAAGTCGTCGATCTCGATGTCGATGCCGAGGCGGCGGATCTGCCTGAGATTCGCGATGACGGCATCATCGCAGTCGTCGAGCGAGATCGATTCCAGAAGTTCGAAGGAGAGCGTGCCCGGCTCGACCTTCAGCGCCTTCAGCTTTTTGCCGAGCGTCGGGTCGTTAAGGCGACCGGAGGAAACGTTGACGGAGATTTTCGGCGTGCGGAAGCCCTGCTTGGCCCAGGCGGCGCGGTCGGCGAGCGCATGCTCGAGGATGAGGCCGTCGATCGTCGAGACGACGTCGAGGTCCTCGGCGATCTTCAGGAAGCGATCCGGCGCCATCAGGCCGTGTTCGGGATGCTGCCAGCGGGCAAGCGTTTCGACGCCTGCGACTTCGAGCGTGCGGGCGTTAAACTGCAGCTGGTAGACGGGGACGAATTCGTGGCGTTCCAGACCCTGCAGGATCTCGTCGGCAAGGCGCTTGGCGGCAATGATGCTGCGGCGGGCGTCCTTGGAGAAGAATTCATGCCGGTTGCGGCCGGCGCCCTTGGCGCGGTAAAGCGCGATATCGGCGTTCAGCAGCAGTTGCTTGGCATCGAGATCGGCGCCGCTATCGGCGGCAATGCCGATGCTGGCGCCGAAGCGGCATTCGTGTCCCTCGTAGCGGATCGGCTTGGAGAGTTCGCGGATGATGCGGGCGGCCATGTTCGACAGTTTCTTGGTGCCGCTGTCGATGGCGCAGAGGACGACGAATTCATCGCCGCCGATACGAGCGACGAAATCGGTCGAGCGGACGCAATCCTTCAGGACCTTTGCTGCGTGTTTCAGCATCGCGTCACCAGCGCGGTGGCCGAGCGTGTCGTTGATCTGTTTGAAGCGGTCGAGATCGATATGCAGGACGGCGAGCGTCAGGCTGCCGTTGCGGCATTCCTCGGCGCGCTCGTCCAAGGTGCGGTCGAGATAGCGGCGGTTCGGCAGGCCGGTCAGGTAGTCGTGAAGCGCAAGGTGCTCGATGCTTTCCTTGGCGGCCTCCAGTTCCTGGTTGCGCGCCTCGGCGAGGTTCTTGGCATTCTGCAGATCGTTGCGGAGCTTGACCTCTTCGGTGACGTCCCAATTGGCGCCGATCAGCTTGCGCTTGCCTTCTGCATCGACGAAAAACGCCGAGCGGGCGCGGATGACGCGCTCGATGCCATCGGCCCTGATAATGCGGAATTCGTGCAGCAGGCCCTGGTCCTTGTCGAGGCTCTCGTCGAGGCGGGAGAGCGCGCGGACGCGGTCATCAGGGTGCAGCATCTTTTCCCAGGCTTCGCCCGGTTTGACGCGCGCCGTGCCTTCGAGCCCGTACATGGCCAGCAGGCGGTCGTCCCATTCGACGGCATCGGCCTCCAGATCGGCCTCGAAGACGCCGATGCGGGTGATGTCGAGCGCCAGATCGAGGCGGCGGGAGAGGTGCTCCAGCATTTCCTCGGCACGCTTGCGGGCGGTGATATCGGTGTCAGTGCCGACGATGCGGGCGGGGTTGCCGTTCTCGTCCCATTCGACACAGGCGCCGCGGCATTCGATCCAGACCCAGTGGCCGTCCTTGTGACGCTCGCGATATTCGAAGACCTGAAAATCGGGATCGCCGGCGATCTGCTTGTCGATCGCCTCGATGACGAAGTCGCGATCGTCAGGGTGGAGAAGCGCCAGCCATTCTTCGTAGTCGCCGTCGGCGCTCTCATCCGGGCCCATGCCGCGGATTTCTTTCCAGGTCTCTGAGTAGTATTTGGTGCCGGCGCGGTGATTGTGATCCCAGACGCCGAGACCCGAGCCGATCAGCGCGTAGTTCCAGCGGCTCTCGCGCTCTGCAAGATCAGGCGTGTCGTGGATTTCCAGCCGCCGTTTCTCGTCGGGCTTGGCCTGCTGTGCCGCGGTCTTCGCCTTTGGGTCTTTGCTGGATTGCTTCAATGCGCGCACTCGATCTGCTGATTGCGCGCATTATCCATGTCTTCGCTAAAATAACTATTAAACCCCAAATTTTAGAGGGGCGGCAGGGCTCTACGGTTTCAGCTTCGAGAGAAACTGGGCAAAGACCATCGTGCCTTCTGGCCAAGGACCGTGGCCGGACTCCGAATTGATATGGCCGGATTCGCCCGCGTCGATCAGCAGCGAACCCCAGCTCGCGGCGATGTCATCGGCATGTTCATAGGTGCCGAAGGGATCGTTGCGGCTGGCGACGGTGATCGCCGGGAAGGGCAGCGGATCGCGCGGATAGGGGCCGAAGGTCATCAGATGCTTCGGGCGGATATCCGGATTTGCGACATCGGGCGGTGCCACGAGGAAGGCGCCGGCAACCTTGTTCTTGAAATGCGGGATCGCGTGGATCGTCGAGGGAACACCGAGCGAGTGGGCGACCAACACGACCGGGCGCGTCGAGGCGTTGACCTCCTCGGCGATGCGGGCGATCCAATCGTCGCGGACGGGCTTCGACCATTCGGCCTGCTCAACACGGCGCGCCGTGCTCAGCTTGGCTTCCCAGCGGGTCTGCCAGTGATCGGGACCGGAATTGGTGTAGCCGGGGATGATGAGAATATCTGCGTCTGAGGCTTTCATGATGCCGCCGATGTGAGAAGGCTTGAACGTTCTGTCAAGGGAAAGCAGGACAAAGGCGGTCAAATTTGTTATTCTTGGCGATTGCCGGTTGCGGATTTCGTGTCGGCCTGTTCAAAGCCGATGCTTTTTCCGCCGCCGGATGAACGGCTCACGGAGGAGAAAGCCATGACGGCATTTCATGTCATGACGGGAGCAGGCGAAGCCTACGCGCGTCCCGCCATCAACAAGATCAGCATTGACGATGTGTTCGACGCGCTGCGGCGCGGTCTGGACGATTTTCGCGAAAAGCCGTCTCACTATGTCTTCCTGTGTCTGATGTATCCGATTGCCGGCGTGTTCCTGGCTGTCGCGACATCGAGTGCCAATCTGCTGCCGATGATCTTTCCGCTGATCTCGGGCTTCGCGCTGATCGGCCCGATCGCAGCGATCGGTCTCTACGAGATCAGCAAACGACGCGAGATGGGCGAGGACACGTCCTGGCGGCATGCGTTCGACGTACGCCATTCGCCGGCGCTGCCGTCGATCATTGCCGGCGGCCTGCTGCTGTTTGCCTTCTTCGTTGTCTGGCTGGTGGCAGCGCAGACGCTCTATACCAACCTCTTCGGCGACGTCTTCCCGCGGTCGATCGATACGTTCACCGCGCAGATCTTCGGCACGCCTGAGGGCATGCAGCTGATGATGTGGGGCAATCTGCTCGGCCTCGCTTTCGCAGTGATCGTGCTGGCGACGACGCTGGTGACGTTCCCGATGCTGCTTGACCGGGATGTCGGGCTTGTCGCGGCAATGAGCGCCTCGATCCGCGCCACGCTGACTAATCCCATTCCGGTACTGGTCTGGGGCTTCATCATCGCCGCGCTGCTGGTGATCGGTAGCATCCCGCTCTTTGCCGGCCTGGCGCTGGTGATGCCGATCCTCGGCCATGCGACCTGGCACCTCTATCGCAAGCTGATCGGACCGGCCTAAGCCTGTCAGCAAGCGTACCGGAACTTTGCTGCCTCTCTCAGAGTTGTTTTGTCATGTCTTTGAGGGAGGCAACTCATGGAAGGTGCGAAGAAGCTTTTCGCGCATTTCGCAACGAAGGTGTCGGAGCTGGCAGGTGCGCCGGTCACCTTCGTTCTCGCCGTCATTTCCGTCCTGATATGGGCTTCACTCGGGCCAGTCTTCGATTATTCGGAGACGTGGCAACTGGTGATCAATACCGGCACGACGATCGTTACATTCCTGATGGTTTTCGTGCTGCAGAACGCGCAGACCCGCGACACCCGCGCCATTCAGGCGAAGCTCGATGAAATCATCCTGACCAGCCATGCCGAAAATCGCTTCATCGGCATCGAGAACCTCGATGAAGACGACCTGAAGCATCTGGACCGGCTGGTTGCCAAGGCAGCGAAGGGGCGGACAAATCAGACCAATGGCGACGTGGCGCTGGCGGACGAGCCGAAGAAGCAAAAGGGCAACAAGCGCGCCCGGGCAGCCGCCGAGCTCAAGATCAGCCAGGCGGCCGATAAGCCTGCGGCACCGCGCAAGGCCACTCCGCAGAAGGCGACAGCCGCGAAACCGAAGCCGCGCAAGCAGAAAACAAAAACGGCGCCCTGAGGCGCCGCTTCATTGTGTTGTGACCGGCAATCAGCCGAAGACGCGCTTGAAGATCGTGTCGACATGCTTGGTGTGGTAGCCAAGGTCGAACTTCTCGCGGATATCGGCTTCGGAGAGCGCGGCGCGCACTTCCTGGTCGGCCAGCAGCTCTTCGAGGAAGTCCTTGCCCTGTTCCCAGACCTTCATGGCGTTGCGCTGCACGAGACGATAAGCGTCTTCGCGGGACACGCCGGCCTGGGTCAGCGCCAGGAGAACGCGCTGGGAGTGGACGAGACCGCGGAACTTGTTGAGGTTCTTTTCCATATTCTCGGGATAGACGACCAGCTTCTCGATAACGCTGGCGAGACGGTTCAGCGCGAAGTCGAGGGTGATCGTCGTATCCGGGCCGATGGCGCGCTCGACGCTCGAATGGCTGATATCGCGCTCATGCCAGAGGGCCACGTTTTCCATGGCGGGGACAACCGACATGCGCACGAGGCGCGACAGGCCAGTCAGGTTTTCGGTGAGAACCGGGTTGCGCTTGTGCGGCATGGCCGACGAGCCCTTCTGGCCCGGCGAGAAGAATTCTTCGGCTTCCAGCACTTCGGTGCGCTGCATGTGACGGAATTCGATGGCGATATTTTCGATCGACGAGGCAATGACGCCGAGCGTGGCAAAGAACATGGCGTGGCGGTCGCGCGGGATAACCTGCGTGGAGACCGGCTCCGGGGTTAGGCCGAGCTTGGCGCAGACGTGCTCTTCGACGCGCGGGTCGATATTGGCGAAGGTACCGACGGCACCGGAGATCGCGCCCGTTGCGATTTCGGCGCGGGCAGCGACGAGGCGGGCGCGGTTGCGGTCCATCTCGGCATAGAAGCGAGCGAGCGTCAGGCCCATCGTCGTCGGCTCGGCATGGATGCCGTGGCTGCGGCCGATGCGGACGGTGTCCTTGTGCTCGAAAGCGCGGGTCTTCAGCGCTGCGAGAACGCGATCGACGCCGGCAAGCAGGATATCGGCAGCGCGCACCAGCTGCACGTTGAGCGTCGTGTCGAGAACGTCGGACGAGGTCATGCCCTGGTGCACGAAGCGGCTGTCGGGGCCGACGAATTCGGCGAGGTGGGTCAGGAAGGCGATGACGTCATGCTTGGTGACGGCTTCGATCTCGTCGATGCGGGCAACGTCGAAGTTCGCGGCACTGCCTTTTTCCCAGATGGTCTTTGCAGCTTCCTTCGGGATGACGCCGAGCTCGGCCAGCGCATCGCAGGCATAGGCTTCGATCTCGAACCAGATGCGGAACTTGGTTTCGGGCGACCAGATGGCGACCATCTCTGGGCGGGAGTAACGCGGGATCATGGCTCACTGCTTTCGTTGGTAGACAAAACTTGCTGGCGCCCCTGTAGCAAAGACGCGCGGCAATCTCAACGCATGCGTTTCGCAAGCACCAAACTGGTGGCCAGCAGGCAGACGAGGCCGAAGGGCAGAAACAGGCGAACGCCGAGGACCGCAAACTGGTAGACGGCATTGGCGCCGGTGAAGATGAACTCGAAAATCCAGATGACGCTGCCGAAAGGCGCATGCCAGCGCGAATAGAAGATGCGGTAGTCCATCGAGAACAGAAACGCCGTCATCAGGATGGTGCCTGCGGTCAGGCAGGCGAAGAAGGCGGCAAAGCGCGTCTCGACCGGGCGCCGCCAGGCGAAGAAGCGGGCGAGCGGCAGCATGAAGGGCCAGGCGAACAGGCCGCCGAAGAAATAGAGCAGTGCAAGTTCAGCCAGGTGGCTGGTTTCGAAGCGGTTTCGGGCATAGAGCGCCGCCATTGCCGACGCCGTCATCATCAGGGCCCAGAGGAGGGCGCCTGCGAAGAAATCGGCGGCGGGCGGTTTGGCGGCGCGGAAGCGTTCCATCGTCAGAGCAAACCCCGGACGGACCGGATCATGCGCGGCCGGCTTCGGCAGCGCGGCGCAGGCCGTCGATCTCGGCGCGGTAGCCTTCCAGCGATCCCGCCTTGAAGATCGCCGATCCCGCGACGAGGACGTTGGCGCCGGCCTTACCGACGATTGGGGCGGTTTCGAGCGTGACGCCGCCATCGACCTGCAGTTCGATCGGCCTGTCACCGATCAGCGACTTGGCGGCGGCGATCTTGCCGGCCATGGCCGGAATGAATTTCTGGCCGCCGAAACCTGGATTGACCGACATGATGAGGATGAGGTCGATATCATCCAGCACGTTCTCGATGACGGAGAGCGGCGTTGCCGGGTTAAGGGTGACGCCGACCTTCTTGCCGAGATTGCGGACGGTCTGCAGCGAACGGTGCAGGTGCGGGCCGGACTCCGCATGAACGGTGATGCGGTCGCAGCCGGCCTTGGCGAAGGCCTCAAGATAGGCGTCGACCGGCGAGATCATCAGATGGCAGTCGAAAGTCGCATCCGTGTAGGAGCGGACGGACTTGATGACATCGGGGCCGAAGGAGATGTTCGGGACGAAATGGCCGTCCATGACGTCGAGATGGATCCAGTCGGCACCGGCCGCGGTCACGTCTCGGACTTCCTGGCCGAGCTTGGCGAAGTCGGCGGCGAGGACGGAGGGGGCGATGCGGATCGGCAGCGTCATGTGGAACTCTCTCTCGTTAAGATGCTCGCCGCGGATTTAGCAGTGCGCGGCGCAGCGGGCAACTGATCGCAGCGCGATGACGCAGCCTCACTCCGAGGCAGCGCCGAGGATCTGGAAGGCGCCGTTGCGCCATTCCTGCAGGCGGTAGGGGTTATCCATCAGTTCGTGATTGGCGCCGAAGGTGACGGGGCTGATCGGGGTCATGAAATTCGTGCCGGTCAGGACATCGGCAAGCGGCTTGCCGTTTGCTGCCGTTACCGCCTGTTGGGCGATCGCCGCGGCTGCGGCGGCGGGAAGCACGTAGCCTTCCGGCTCGATGCCTTCAGCGCGCATTGCCTGCACGGTATCGCGGGCTTCCGGCTGGTTCGCATATTCCGGGATTGCGACGGCACGCACGCCATCTGTCAGTGCTAGCGGCTGATTGGCGGCGCGCATCGCATCGCCGCCGAGAATATCGAGCGGGATCTTTTCGGCTGCCGCATCGCGGGCGATGATCGCGACGTCGGATCGGTCGCCGCCGACGAAGACTTTGGTGGCGCCGGCGCGCTTCAGGCGGCGAACGAGGGCAATCTGCTGTTCCTGGCCTGGCCTGTAGGTGTCGGTGAAGGCAGGCTTTAGCCCGTTCTGCTCCAGCGCGTTGCGGACGGCTTCGGTCAGTTCGCGGCCATGGATGGTGCCGTCCTCGATGAGAGCGATCGGGGCTGCTACCCAGTCGCGGAGAATGACCTCGATGATCTTGGCGGCCTCGGCGCCATCAGGCGGACCAAGGCGGAAAAGCGGCCAGCCGTTTTTCAGCGAATCCTCCATCAGGATGCGCGAGCGCACGGAGACGGTGATTGCCGGGATATTGGCGTCCTTCAGCTTCGGCAGGGCGCCTTCCAGCGTCTCGCTGCAGAGGAAACCGATGGCGATCTGGACCTTGGCATTGATCAGCTGGTCGGCGAGTGCACCGCCGCTGTTTTCATCGCAGCTCTCGTTGATCGCGACGAAGGTATTGCCGTCCCTGGTGATCTGAAAATTGGCGCCGGCGAAGACCTGGGTGCCGAGCTGCTGCAGGCTGCCGCCCTGTGGGGCGACGACGCCGATCGTCACGCCGGCTGCATGGCCCGCCGATGCCGCCATCAGCAGCATCGAAACAGCAGCTATGCCACGCAGAATATTCATAAAAGTCGCCGGCTCCTGACCTTCTTCATGCCCTTTTATCCGGCGATTGGTAATCGTCAAAGAAAAACAGCGGAATAGGCAGCATTTCGTCGCGTTCATTGTAGAAAAGGTAACCGATGACCGCCATATTAGCGGAAGAACAACAAGCGGCGAGGCCGCGGGAGACACCTTTTGTTGAGCAGACAGCCGATCGATCCCAAGCTTTATCGTGATGCCATGAGCCGTTTCGGCGGCCACGTGCAGCTCGTGACGACGGCGCTTGGCGATCAGGTGCGCGGCGTGACGATTACCGCCGCCTGCTCGGTCTCCGACAGCCCGGCCTGCGTGCTTGTCTGCCTCAACAATTCCAACCCGAAGAACGAGATCTTCTTCCGCAGCGGCATCTTCGCTCTGAATACGCTGGGTGCCCATCACCAGGGACTGGCCGATGCATTTTCCGGCCGCACGCAGCTCAGCAACGAAGAGCGGTTCGCGACCGGCAAGTTCGAGAAGCTGATAACCGGTGCGCCGGTGCTTTCCGACAGCCTGGCCTCCTTCGATTGCCGCGTCATGGAAATCAAGGAGATGTCGACGCATCACGTCATCTTCGGGGAGGTCGTCGGCGTCCGCTTCGACGAAACAAAACCGGCGCTCCTCTATATGAACCGCGACTACCACACGCTATAACTTCCCCAAAAGGGAGGAGACATGGCTGATCAGACCGCGCCGCTTCTGCCGCAGTCGATCGACGAGACGATCGCGCTGCTCGGCGGGCAGGACTATCTTGCGGGCCGGGCGCTCGGCACCGTGCTTTTCCTGGCATTGAAGATGAAGCGGCCCTTGTTTCTCGAGGGCGAGGCGGGCGTCGGCAAGACCGAGATCGCCAAGGTTCTGTCTAAGGCGCTCGGGCGCCCGCTGATCCGGCTGCAATGCTACGAGGGGCTGGATGTCGCCTCCGCCGTCTACGAGTGGAACTACCCGGCACAGATGCTGGAAATCCGGCTGGCTGAGGCATCGGGTCTGACGGATCGCGGACGGATCGAATCCGACATCTTTTCCGAGCGCTATCTGATCCGCCGTCCGGTACTACAGGCACTGTCCTCCGAAAATGGCCGTGCCCCGGTCTTCCTGATCGACGAGCTCGACCGCACCGACGAGGCCTTCGAAGCGTTCCTCCTTGAAGTGCTCTCGGATTTTCAGGTGACTATTCCTGAACTCGGGACGATCAAGGCCGCCGAGCCGCCGATCGTGATCATTACCACCAACCGGACGCGCGAGGTGCATGACGCGCTGAAGCGGCGGTGCCTCTACCATTGGGTCGATTATCCGCAGGCGCAGCAGGAGCTGGAGATCATCCGCCGCAAGGTGCCTTACTGCAACGAGACGCTGTCGCGCGAAATCGTTGCTTATGTGCAGCGCCTGAGGACGCTTGATCTCTTCAAGAATCCCGGTGTGGCCGAGACCATCGATTGGGCCACGGCGCTGACCGAGCTAGACCGCTTGGCACTCGATCCCGAGACCATTTCCGACACGATTGGCACGCTCCTGAAATATCAGGACGACATCGCCCGTATCCAGGGCGGGGAGGGTGCGCGGGTGCTGAAAGACGTGCAGGACGAATTGCGGGCAGCGGGATAGGCGATGCAGGGCGGAAAGGCTGAAGATGGTATCGTCGTTCCGCCGCTTCCGCTGGGTGACGGCCGGTTTGCCGACAATATCGTTTTCTTCGGACGGACGCTGCGCAAGGCCGGACTGAAGGTTGGCCCCGCGGCGTTTGCCGACGCCATCGCGGCGGTCGAAGCCATCGGCATGGGATCGCGCGACGAGTTTCATGCGGCGCTTTCGGCCGTCTTCGTCAAGCGGCACGAGGATGCTGTCGTCTTCGACGAGGCATTCCGGCTCTTTTGGCGCTCCCGAAATCTCGTCGAGAAGATGATCGCGATGATGTCGCCGCGGGCGCCGGATACGCGGGAGAAGGAAAAGCAGAAGCCCGGCGAGACGCGCGCCAGCGATGCGTTGCTCGGCGACCGCCGCCCCGATAAACCGTCGCGTGAAGAGCCCGATATCGAGATCGACGCGCGTTTCACGACCTCGGGCAACGAGATCATCCGGCGCATGGATTTCGCGCAAATGTCGGCGGCAGAGATGGCGCTCGCCAAGAAGGAGCTGTCGCGGCTGCAGCTGCCGCTCGACCGTGTCACCACGCGGAGATTCAAGCCGTCGCATCGCCACGCGACGGTCGATCCCCGTGCAACGATGCGTGCCGCACTTCGCACCGGCGGGTCGCTGATCCTGCCGCGCTACCGCGAGCGCAAGGAGATACAGCCGCCCTTGGTGGTGCTTGCGGATATCTCGGGCTCCATGAGCCAGTACACGCGGATCTTCCTGCATTTCCTGCATGTGCTGACGGAGCGGCGGCGCCGCGTCAGCACCTTTCTGTTCGGGACGCGGCTCACCAACGTGACGCGGCAGATGCGCAACAAGGATCCGGATCAGGCGCTGGACGAATGCGCGGCTGCCGTCAACGACTGGTCGGGCGGAACGCGGATCGGCGAAACGCTGCACGAGTTCAACCGGCTCTGGGGCCGGCGTGTACTGGGGCAGGGCGCCGTGGTGCTGCTGATCACCGATGGGCTGGAGCGCGAGGGCGTCGAGCAGCTTTCGGCCGAAATGGACCGATTGCACCGCTCCTGCCGGCGGCTGATCTGGCTCAACCCGCTGCTGCGCTTCGACGGATTCGAGCCGCGGGCGCGCGGCGTTCGCGCGATGCTGCCGCATGTTGACGAATTCCGGCCGGTTCACAATCTATCTTCCTTGAGCGACCTTGCTGCGGCGCTCGGTTCCGGACGCGCCGGTGCCTTCGAACCGCGGCGCTATCTGGAGCGATTGAGAGGCCCGGCATGAGCGAAACGTCTATCGGCCTCGATCCGCTGGTGACAGCGGAATCCTGGAGGAAGAGCGGCCGCGATGTGGCTATTGCCACCGTCATCGAGACATGGGGTTCGGCGCCGCGGCCGGCGGGCAGCCATCTGGTGATCGATGCCGAAGGGAACTTCGAAGGCTCGGTTTCCGGCGGCTGCGTCGAAGGCGCCGTCATTACAGAAGCGCTCGATGTCATCGGCAGCGGCAAGGCGAAGATGCTGGAATTTGGCGTTGCCGACGAGACGGCCTGGCGTGTCGGGCTTTCCTGCGGCGGGCGTATCCGCGTCTATGTGGAAAGGCTCGGCTGATGGAGCTTGCGACGCTCGAGAGGCTGAATGCCTGCCGGCAGGCGCGGATCGCGGCCGTCCTGGTCACCGATCTCGGTGGTGGTCGGGCGAGCGTCGTTGCGGAAGGCGATCATATCGATGGGGCGCTTGGCGAGGCGGTAGCTACGGCCTTTCGCTCCGGGCGCTCCGGTGTGATCGAGGCTGATGGCGGGCGCTACTTCCTCAATGTCCATCTGCCACCGGCCGACATCGTCATCATCGGTGCTGTCCATATCAGCCAGGTGCTGGCGCAGATGGCGGCGCTGGCAGGCTTTGACGTCAGGATCATCGATCCCAGGACGGCTTTTGCGACGCCGGAGCGTTTTTCCGGGATCGATCTAACTGCGGATTGGCCCATCGACGTCTTGAAGGACGAGCCGCTCGACGCCTATACGGCGCTGGTCGCGGTGACGCACGATCCGAAGATCGACGATTTCCCGATTGCCGAGGCGCTGCGCCGCGGCTGTTTCTATGTCGGGGCGCTCGGTAGCCGCAAGACCCATGCGTCGCGTCTCGAGCGGCTGAAGGCCGAGGGCTTTGCGGATGAGGCGCTGGCACGCATCAACGGACCGATTGGGCTCCATATCGGCGCCGCCAGCCCGGCGGAGATCGCCGTTGCCATTCTGGCGCAGATCATCGAGGCGTTGCGCTCGCGCGATGTCATGTCGCCGAAAGGTGACATGTGATGAAGTTCGGCGAATTTCCGGTGGCCGGTGCTGAAGGGCTGATGCTCGCACATGCGGTGAAATTGCCGGGGCGGACCTTGCGCAAGGGGCACCGCGTGTCGCCGGCGGATATCGAAGCGCTCACTGGTGCCGGTGTCGCCAGCATCACCGCAGCGCGGATCGAAGACGGGGATGTTAGCGAAGACGAGGCTGCCCGGCAGCTCGCCGCAGCGATTGCGCCGGATCATCTGCGCTTCTCCGAGGCTGCAACGGGGCGGGTGAATGTCTATGCGGCGGCCGACGGCCTCTTCGTCGCCGACCGCGATGTCGTCGATCGCGTCAACCGCATCGATCCGGCGATCACGCTTGCCTGTCTCGCCGACCATGCACGCGTGAGGGCGGGCGACATGGTGGCGACGTTCAAGATCATTCCGCTGGCTGTGCCGGGCCGCAAGGTGGAGGCAGCGTGCGACGCCTTGAGGGCGGCCGTTGCCTTCGAGGTCAAGCCCTTTGCCGACTACGCGGTATCGCTTGTCGCCACCGAACTGCCATCGCTGAAGCCTGCGGTGATGGACAAGACGGCGCGCATTCTGGCGCATCGGCTTGCGGCATCCGGCAATCGGCTGGTCCGCGAGCAGCGCGTGGCGCACCGGATGGATGCCGTTGCCTTTGCCATCGATGAGGCCATGAGCGCCACTGATCGCTTGCCGAAGCTTGTGATCGTCTTTGGGGCCTCGGCGGTCATCGATGAGGACGATGTGATCCCGGCGGCGATCCGGCAGGCGGGCGGCCAGATACTCAGCGTCGGCATGCCCGTCGATCCCGGCAACCTGATGGTGCTCGGGCGGATCGGCGAAACCTATGTTGTGGGCGCGCCTGGCTGCGCGCGAAGCCCGAAGGAGAATGGCTTCGACTGGGTGCTGGATCGCATCCTGGCTGGCGAGAAGCCCGATGCGCGCGATCTGACGGGCATGGGCGTCGGAGGGCTGCTGATGGAAATCGAGACACGGCCTAGGCCGCGCGACAGCGCAGAGGAGGATCACCGGCCGGTGACTGTCGCGACCGTCATTCTGGCTGCGGGGAAAGCCAGCCGGATGGGCGAGGGCGGTGCGCACAAGCTGCTGGCCGAATTCGATGGCAAGCCGCTGGTGCGCCGCGCTGCCGAAACTGCGCTCTCTGCCGACGCGGCATCGGTCATCGTCGTGACCGGCCACCGGCGGAGCGAGATCGAGGCTGCGCTCTCCGGATTGGATGTCACGGCCGTCGAGAACCCGGATTATGCATCCGGCATGGCAAGCTCGTTGATTTCTGGATTTTCGGCCTCGTCCGCGCGCGAGGCGGATGGCGTTCTCGTCATGCTCGCTGATATGCCGGGCGTTACGTCCTCCGATCTCGACGCGCTGATCGCCGCCTTCCGTGCGGCTTCCGGGCGGGGGATCGTCCGTGCCGTCTGTCGCGGCAAGCGCGGCAACCCGGTCATCCTTCCGCGATCGCTCGGCGATGCCGTGATGCGGCTTGAAGGCGATGTCGGGGCGCGGCATATCATCGAGACATCGGGGCTGCCGGTCATCGATGTCGATATCGGCGATGCTGCGCACCTGGACGTGGATACGCCCGAGGCCGTTCTGGCGGCCGGTGGCATTTTGAGGGGATAGAATGGATACGGCGGCGATCGAGGAAATGTTTCAGGGGCTCGGCCCTGTCACCATCAAGCGGATGTTCGGCGGCAAGGGGATCTATCACCTTGGCCGGATTGTCGCGATCGAGCTGCGCGATGAAATGCTCCTGAAGGCAGACGAGAAGAGCGCGCCGGAATTTGCCGATGCCGGCGCCATCCAATGGTCCTACGAGGGCAAGAAGGGCAATCCGGTGAAGATGCCCTACTGGTCGATCCCCGAGAATGCCTATGACGATCCGGACGAGATGGCGAAATGGGTCAGGCTTGCCTATGAAGCAGCGCTACGGGCCGAATGATCAGGAGAGTACTGCGTCGGGAAGCAGCGCGATTGCGGCTGCGGCAAATTCCGACAGAGGCTGCGGTAGTTCGCTAAGGCCGAACCAGCCGAAAGCGGTGAGCTTGTCCGGCTCGGTCAGCTGAGGTTCGCCCTCGAAGCTTTCCGCCAGGTAGAGGAGTGAAATCCAGTGCTGCTTGTCGGCGGCGCTCAGGACTTCCGATGGTCCGAGAAGCCTGACCTTGCCGATCGCAAGGCCGGTTTCCTCTTCGGCTTCGCGGCGCGCCGCATCTGCCGCCTTCTCCATGAAGTCGACCTTGCCGCCCGGAATGCTCCAGTGGCCCGGTTCCGGCGGCTTGACGCGCTTGTAGAGCAGAATTTTTCCGTCACGCACAACCACTAGGCCTACACCGAGGCCTGGGAAGTCGATGCCCGGTTTTCCCATGAGGGATCAGGCCTTGGCGCCGGCTGCAATCAGCATGAACGCCGGGATGTCGTCACCGAAACCGACCGGAGTCGGGCCGTCATCGTGATCGCGATAGCGGCGGCGATCGCGGGAGTCGTCGTTTGCCGGGTAAGGGCGTGCGTGGCGCGCGTTGTTCTGCTGCTTGTTTTCTGCTTTGCGCTCTTGCTTCACGCTTTCGACCTTTGCTGGTGCTGCTGCTTCAACGACTTCGGCGGCATTATCTTCCGCGGCGATATCAGATTTATGACCACGGCGATCCTTGCCGCGGCCACGGTCCCTGTCACGATCACGGCCGTTGCGGCGAGGACGATCGCTTTCCTTGCTTTCCTCAGCGGGAGGCAGGGCGTTGAGATCGCCGTTCAGCCACTCGACCTTTTCGCCGATCAGCTTTTCGATCGCATCGGAAAACTTCGTGTCGCGCTTGGTGACCAGCGTGAAAGCGGCACCGGTGCGGCCCGCACGGCCGGTACGGCCGATGCGGTGGACATAGTCTTCCGAATGGATCGGTACGTCGAAGTTGAAAACGTGGCTCACATCAGGAATGTCGAGGCCACGAGCAGCCACGTCGGAGGCTACCAGAAGCTGGAGCTGGCCGTCGCGGAAATTCTGCAGCATTGTCGTGCGCGAACGCTGGTCCATGTCGCCGTGCAGGGCACCGACGGAGAAGCCGTGGCGTTCCAGCGAACGGAAGAGATCAGCGACATCCTTCTTGCGGTTGCAGAAGATGATCGCGTTTTTCAGGTCTTCCTGGGCGCGGATGAGATCACGCAGGGTAGCGCGCTTTTCATAGTCCTTGCCATGGGTGGCAACAAAGCGCTGGGTGATGGTCTTGGAAGCCGATGCCGGCTTTGCGACTTCGACACGTTCCGGGTTCTGCAGGAAGCGGTCGGCGAGCTTCTGGATCTCCGGCGGCATGGTGGCCGAGAAGAACAGCGTCTGGCGCGTGAACGGGATCAGCTTGGCGATGCGCTCGATATCCGGGATGAAGCCCATGTCGAGCATGCGGTCGGCTTCGTCGATGACGAAGATCTCGACGGCGGACATCAGGAGCTTTCCACGCTCGAAATGGTCGAGCAGGCGGCCGGGGGTGCAGATCAGAACGTCTGCGCCACGCTCAAGCTTGCGGTCCTGGTCTTCGAAGGACACGCCGCCGATCAGCAGGGCCACGTTGAGGCGGTGGTTCTTGCCGTACTTTTCGAAGTTTTCTGCAACCTGGGCCGCGAGTTCTCGCGTCGGCTCCAGGATCAGCGTACGGGGCATGCGAGCGCGGGCGCGGCCTTTTTCCAGCAGCGACAACATTGGCAGAACGAAGGACGCCGTCTTGCCCGTACCCGTCTGCGCGATGCCGCAAATATCGCGGCGCTGCAGGGCAAACGGGATCGCGCCCGCCTGAATAGGGGTTGGGGTCGTGTAGCCGGCGTCGGTAACGGCGGAAAGCACTTTTTGGCTCAGGCCAAGATCAGCAAATGTCGTCAAAGGGAAAACTATTTCCGTTCAGGTTCGGCCGAACTCTGGCTGAGTCGGCGGGATTGCATGCCGCAATGCAGCGCGACATATTCCCAAACGGCTTGCAAGTCAAGGAATACGGGCCTTGCAGACCTTGCACAGGTAAAGCTGTGGTTACTGCGTTTGGTTATTTTATATAGGTCGCGAGTTTCAACCCTGCATTCATGAAATACATCGGATCAACGGCCCGGCCGTTCTGGCGTACTTCGTAGTGCAGATGCGTGCCCGTCGAGCGGCCCGTGCTGCCGGCAAGACCGATGACATCGCCGCGATCGACGGTATCGCCAACCTTGACCAGAATTTGCGACATGTGACCGTAGCGGGTGGAAATGCCGTTGCCGTGATCGACCTCGACCATGTTGCCGTAGCCGCCGGTCCAGCCGGCATTGATGACCTTGCCGGGTGCGGTCGGGCGAACCTTTTCGCCGGGGGCGAAGCGGAAATCGATGCCGGAATGCAGGGCAAGCCGGCCCAGGAACGGGTCACGGCGGTTGCCGAAAGGGCTGGTAATGTCCTTGCCGATGCCGGGATTGCGGAAGGGCAGGGATTCGGCGGTATTGCGCACGGCCTCGAGGCGCGTCAGCGCCGTATCGAGCTGTGCCAGCGAATTGTTGAAATCGTCGTCGCTCTCGGGTTCGACATAGGGACCGCCGACGGCGCTGTCGTCATCGGCCTTTGCCGTCTGCTGCGGCACCTGAATGCTGAAGCGGTTCAGGACGGTGGAAATGGCATCGGCGGCGTCGCCTGCATCTGCCGTCAGCTGATCGACCCGCGAACGCTGGTCTTCCTCGACGCCTTTCAGCGACAGCGTCACCTTGGAAAACAGACGGTCGGCGCGATCGCCGACGGTTTCGGGGGCGGGAACATAAGCGAGCGTGGTATTGTCGGGCGTCGCATCGGTCGGTTCGCTACTGCCGGTCAGCAGCTTGTTGATGGCTTCCGCGCCGCCGGAGAGCGAGGCCCGCTTGTCCTTGGCATCGGGAGCGAAGGATTGCGCGGCGGGTGCCGGTTCCTCCTTGCCTGTCAGGCCGGAGTTTTCAGCGCGGTCGAGCAGCGAGCCTAGCTTGCCGTGGCGCGAGGTCAGCGCCATCTGCTGTTCCATCAGCTTGTCGACCTTGTCCTCGACGACCTGCTGGTCGAGCAGCTGGCGGGAGGTGACGCGGTCGACCTGGGCGCGGAGCGCGGCAATGCGGTCTTCATAATCATGCTGCATGCGGGCCTGGCGGGCCATGGTGGCGCCGATCAGGTCGTCGCGGAGCACGAGATAGGAAGTGGCAAGGAGATAGCCGATGGCAAAGACGCCGATGAAGCAGAAGGCGAGGGCCGCCATCCAGGGCTTGACCGTCATGTGACGGACCTTGTCGCCACTGGCGAGAATGAGGATATGTTCCTGTGAACGCTTGCCGAATACGCGCTGGTGCTGTGCATGCGTCACGGAGAATCTCCCAATTGATGCGCCCGTGCCTCGATTGGGTTGATTACACACTGTTAAGGTTAATAAATTGCTTCTTTCGTTAATGTGAATGCACGCAATGGTTACGCATTGCTTGTCGATGTCAATGATCGGTAGAAGGATGGCGTGAGGCCGGCTTCGGCGCGTGCGAGGTCATTGAAGGGCGGTTTCAGCGGGCCGCGGAAGTTGGCGCGGACCAGCTCCCTGAAGGTATGGGCGGGATCGCGGCGCTCGCGGGCGCAGAGAAAACGGAACCATTTGGCGCCGATCGCCACATGGCCTTTCTCGTCATTGTAGATCACGTCGAGCACGGCAGCGCTGTCGAGATCGCCGGTCTCGCGCATCTTCGCCTGCAGCGACGGCGTCACGTCAAGGCCGCGGGCTTCGAGGATGAGCGGGACGACGGCAAGCCGCGCCGTCAGATCGTTGCGGGTCGAGTGCGCCGCCTGCCAGAGTCCGTCATGGGCGGGCATGTCGCCATAATCGGCGCCGAGATCGCGCAGGCGGTCGCGGACCATGCGGAAATGCTTGGCCTCCTCGAAAGCCACCTGCATCCAGCCGTCGAAGAAGGAGTTCGGTACCGGCTCTGTGGCGAAGCGGGCGACGATGTCGAGCGCGAGATCGACGGCATTGAGCTCGATATGGGCGATTGCATGCAGCAGCGCGATGCGGCCGTGGACGGTATGCAGCGAGCGCTTCTGAACTTGAGTCGGCGGCACGAGCGCCGGCTTTTCAGGGCGGCCGGGCCGCTCCGGAAGTGCGGTATCGAGCGGCGAGCGCAGCGATATCTTGCGGGCGAACCAGCGGGTGGCGGCCTCCTGGGCGAGCGCCGTCTTGCGATCGAGATCGGCTGAACGGATGGCGTCGATCGCGCCACCTCTCAGCGATGTCATCTGCAAAGCGGTCATGCCGCGAGGTCCAGCACGGCCTTCAGAACGGCTTCGGCGTGGCCGGGAACCTTGACCTTCTGCCAGATGGTGGCGATCGTGCCGTCGGCGCGGATCAGGAAGGTCGTGCGCTCGACGCCCATATAGGTGCGGCCGTACATGCTCTTCTGCTTCCAAACGCCATAGGCTTGCAGCACGGTCTTTTCTTCATCCGATGCGAGCGCGACGGCAAGGTTATGTTTCTTGATGAAACGGTCGTGGCATTTGACCGAATCAGGCGACATACCGACGAGCGCCGCGCCTGCCTTTTCGAACTCGGCGGCGAGCTCGGTGAAGCCGATCGATTCGGCCGTGCAGCCTGCCGTGTCATCCTTGGGATAGAAGAACAGAACCAGAGGCTTGCCTTTGAATTCCGTCAGCGATACGCGGCCGCCGCCATCACGCGGGAGGTTGAAGTCCGGGGCTTCGGCGCCGATACCGATATCCGCCATGTGGAAACCTTTCTTTTGCCGGGTTTATGAGTGACACTGAACCTGGCCGATATATATTGGGCGAGTATCCGGCGAGCTAGACCGGAAAATAAGAATTCAAGGAGTTACCCAAGGC
Organism: Rhizobium sp. FG96; assembly: GCF_057808655.1. Lineage (NCBI taxonomy): Bacteria > Pseudomonadati > Pseudomonadota > Alphaproteobacteria > Hyphomicrobiales > Rhizobiaceae > Rhizobium > Rhizobium sp. FG96. Next base: position 39,372 of record NZ_JBMDIL010000018.1, read on the forward strand.
GTATGTCGGCCATCCGCGGCGAAAAGGTTACGTTTCGCAAGAAAGACATCGTCGCTTTGCATGAACTCCCCTCGGCGCAAGCCGAGGATCCGATGATCGTGCATTGCCCGCCGCCGCGCTCCCGGCTGCGGCGCACCGCCGGCTGGACCGGCGCCTGCTTTGCTCTCCTCTTCATCATCATTGCCGCGATCGTCGGCGTGATCGAAAGCGGCATGATCGATACGGCGCTGTCGAAGCAGGCGCAGATGGCGCTGAACAACGCGATGGGGCCGCGCTACAAGGCCGAAGTCGGCTCGACGGTGGTGCGCTTCACCTCCGGCCTGCGGCTGGCGCTGGAGGCCCGCAACGTCAACCTGATCGATCAGCAGAGCGGCGAACATCTGTCGACAGTCGAAGCGATGCGCATGGCGCTCGATCCGCTGGCGCTGTTTCGCGGGCGGATCGCCATCACCGATGTCGAGGCGGAGGATATCGCGCTCGATACGGCGCTGCTGCCTGCCGGTAATCCCATCAAGCTCGACAATCTTCGCGTCGACGAAGTGCCCCAAGCGCTCGAATCGGCATTCTCGCATCTCGACCTATTCGACAGTTTCGCCCAGCGCGGCGGCACGGACAGCGTCCGCATATCGGGAATCAACGTCAAGCTGGCCGATACGGCGAACGGACCGGTGTCGCTTGTGATCGACGATCTCGTCTTTGCCCGGCCGACCGATCATTCGCTGCAGCTGACCGGCGAAATCGCCATCAACGGCCAGCCGGCGACGCTCGACGTTCAGGCCGAAAGGCTGGGCGACAAGACCCAGCGCTTCACCGCCAAGCTCAGCCATGCCGACCTGACGCCGTTTGCCATCAAGCGAAACGTGCTGGGTGAGATCCGCCAGGGCATCAACGCTTTCGCCGATATCAACATTTCGGCTGTCAGGGACGGCGAGGGCACCGATCCGTCGTTGACGACCGGCGTGACGCTGGCGCCGGGGCTGATCTATGTCGATGGTGACCAGCAGCAGTTGAGTGGCGGCCAGATCAATCTGAATTACGATTTCAAGAAGGAAACGATCGAGATCGCCCGGTCGCAGGGGCAATTCGGCGCGACAACCGTTCCCTTCAACGGCGGCCTGATCGACCTCGACCGGCTGGATCCGACAGCCGGCAAGGGCTTCGGCATCGATCTCCTCGTCAGCGGCGGCAGCGCCTCTCCCCTCGGATCCGGCGAGCAGCCGGTGCCGTTCGATATCCAGACGAGCGGCCGCTTCATGGTCGCGACCAAAGAGCTGCAGTTCCCCGGTATCACGGTATCGACACCGCTCGGACAGCTCTATGGGTCGCTGCATGCGAAATTCGGCGACGTTTCGCCGGAGATCAGCTTCGTCGGCCAGTCGCAGCAATTGCAGACGGCGGCGATCAAGCAGCTCTGGCCGTTCTGGATGGCGCCGAAGGCCCGCGACTGGGTGCTGAAGAACCTGTTCGGCGGCACGGTCGCTGACGCCTCGATTTCCGTCTTCATTCCCTTCGGACGCCTCGATGAGGCCGTCGGCAAGGGGCTGAAGCTCGACGAGAACCAGATCAAGATCGCCTTCGATATTGCCAATACCCGGATGAATGTCGCCGGCGAAATCCCGCCGATTCGCGATACTTCGGCGCATTTCGACCTGAAGGGGCCGCGGGCGACGATCTCGATCAAGAGCGGCACGTCGTTCTTTGCCTCTGGGCGTTCGGTCAATCTTGGTGCTGGCAGCTTCGTGCTGCCATCCACCTATGACAAGCCGCTGATGGCGGAGATGCAGCTCGGCATATCGGGCTCAGCTGACGCCGTGGGCGAGCTTCTTACCTACAAGCCGATCCAGGTGCTGCAGCGCGCCGGGCTGGCGCCACAGGACCTGAGCGGCAAGATCAATGCCACCGTGCAGGCTCGCTTCGGCCTCGTCAGCGCACAGAACCCGCCGCCGCCGGACTGGAAGGCTTCGATGCAGCTTTCCGGCGTCGATGTCGGCAAGCCGATCTCCGGGCGCAAGATCACCAATCTGGACGGGACGCTGAATGCCGATCCGAAGCAGGTGACGCTCGACGGCAAGGGGCAGATCGATGGTGTGCCGGCGGAGATTTCGCTGCTGGAACCGGTCGAGAAGAATTCGGGCATCACCCCGCAGCGCGTCATAACGGCGACGCTGACCAACGACCAGCGCGAGAAGCTGCTGCCGGGCCTGTCGGATATCATCGACGGCAGCATCAAGGTCGAGCTGGCGCGGATCGACGAAGAGCGGCAGTCCGTCGATCTAGACCTGTCGCGCGCCGCCCTGCAGTTGCCGTGGGTCGGCTGGGCGAAGGGCAGCGGCATTCCAGCAGAGGCGACGTTCGAGGTCTCCGGTCCTGCAGACAACACGCAGGTCAAGAATTTCAAGCTCAAGGGCGACGGCTTTGGTGCCAGCGGATCGCTGAACGTCGCGAAGGGCGGGCTGACATCTGCCGATTTCGATAGCGTGAAACTCTCGTCGCTCGACGATTTCGCCATCTCGATCCGCCGCAGCAAGGGCGTTTTCGACGTTTCTGTCTCCGGTGATACCGCCGATGCGCGGCCAATCCTGGCGCGTCTGAAAAACGGCCAGAACGGCAGCGGCGACGATGGCGGCGGCGACAGCAAGGGCGGTGATATCACCGTGCGCGCCAAGCTCGGCCAGATCGTCGGCTTCAACGACGAACGCGTGCGCGGCCTCGATGCGCTCTACATGATGCGCGACGGCGAATTGCAGGTGCTGAACCTCTCCGGTGTCACCGACAGCGGCGAGGCCGTCGTGACGCAGATGAAGGACGGGCGCGTTCTGAATATCACGACGGGTGATGCCGGATCGGTGTCGCGCTTTGCCGATTTCTACAAGCATATGCGCGGCGGTCTGCTCAACATGACCGTACGTTTCGGCCCGCGCGGCTGGGACGGCTCGGCGGATGTGCGCCGCTTCCAGATCGTCAACGAAGACCGGCTGCGGTCGATCGTGGCAACCCCCGTCGGCAAGGATCAGCGAAGCCTGAATGCTGCCGTGAAGCGCGAGATCGATACGTCGGCGCAGCGCTTCCAGCGCGGCTTTGCCCGTATCGTCTCGCAGGGCGGTACCGTCACCATCGAGAACGGCGTAGTGCGCGGCGAGCAGATCGGCGCGACCTTCCAGGGCGTGATCCGCGATGCCAAGGGCAATATGGACATGACCGGCACCTTCATGCCGGCCTACGGTCTGAACCGGCTATTCGCCGAACTGCCGGTCATCGGCATCATTCTTGGTAACGGTACCGACCGCGGCCTGATCGGCATCACCTTCAAGCTGACCGGCAAGTTCGACAAGCCGAACCTGCAGATCAACCCGCTGTCGATCATCGCCCCTGGCGTCTTCCGCAACATCTTCGAGTTTCAATAAAAAAAGCCGGCGCGTGGCCGGCTTCCTTTCAATCAGATTATCCGGACCGCTCAGGCAGCGGGGCGGATCAGGATGTGCTTCTTCTTGCCAAGCGACAGCTTGATCACGCCATCAGCGGTGATCTCGGCACTGCCGATCACCGTGCGTTCGTCGCTGATCGCCTGATCGTTGATGCGCACGGCACCGCCCTGGACGTGGCGGCGTGCTTCGCCATTGGACGCGGCGAGGCCGGCGCGGACGATGAGCGACAGCAGGCCGAGGCCGGCATCGAGTTCGGCAGCCGGAATTTCGACCGACGGAAGGTTGTCGGATAGAGCGCCTTCCTCGAAGGTCTTGCGGGCGGTTTCCGCGGCCTGCTCCGCAGCGGCGCGGCCGTGCAGAATGGCGGTGACTTCCGTCGCGAGGATCTTCTTGACCTCGTTGATCTCCGAACCGGCCAGCGCCGAGAGGCGGGCGATCTCGTCCATCGGCAGCGTCGTGTAGAGCTTGAGGAAGCGCGATACGTCGGCGTCCTCGGTGTTGCGCCAGTACTGCCAGAAATCGTAGGCCGAGAGCATATCGGCGTTCAGCCAGACAGCGCCGGTCGCCGACTTGCCCATCTTGGCACCGGATGCGGTCGTCAGCAGCGGCGAGGTCAGCGCGTAAAGCTGCTGTGTCCCCATGCGGTGACCGAGGTCGATACCGCTGACGATGTTGCCCCACTGATCCGAACCACCCATCTGCAGACGGCAGTCGTAACGCTTGGCCAGTTCGACGAAGTCGTAGGCCTGCAGGATCATGTAGTTGAATTCGAGGAAGGAGAGCGACTGCTCGCGATCCAGGCGCGTCTTGACGCTGTCGAAGGACAGCATGCGGTTGACCGAGAAATGGCGGCCGACATCGCGCAGGAATTCGAGGTAGTTGATCGAACGCAGCCATTCAGCATTGTTGATCATCAGGGCGTCCTTCGGACCTTCACCATAGGTGAGGTAGTTCGAGAAGACGCGCTTGATGGAAGCGATGTTGCTCTCGATCGTGTCGACCGTCATCAGCTGGCGCGACTCTTCCTTGAAGGAGGGATCGCCGACCATGCCGGTACCGCCGCCCATCAGCGAGATGGCGCGGTGGCCGGTTGCCTGGAACCAGTGCAGCATCATGATCTGGATCAGCGAGCCGGCATGAAGGCTCGGCGCCGTCGGATCGAAGCCGATATAGGCCGTCACGGTTTCCTTGGCGAGCAGATCGTCGAGGCCGGATTCATCGGAGACCTGATGAATGAAGCCGCGCTCTTTCAGTGTGCGCAGGAAATCGGATTTGAACTCGGACATGACTTCGTCTCTTGAGGCTTCGGAGGGAATTGAGATCGGCACTTGTTGAAGCGCCGCGGCGCGTTTAGCACTGTTTTGCCGAAAGTGCACTATTCGGCGGCACAGTTTTTGGAGGAAGCATGCCCGGAGTGAGAACCGCGATCGGCCTGATGAGCGGCACGTCGATGGATGGGATCGATGTGGCATTGCTGCGGACGGACGGCGACGGCTTCGTCGAGCGCGGGCCGTTTCTCGGCGTTTCCTACGATCCGGCTTTTCGCGAACGGCTGAAAACGGCACTCGAGCAGGCGAAGGCGATCAAGAACCGGCAGGAACGGCCGGGCGATCTCGCGGCCATCGAACGGGAGCTTACGCAGCGGCACGCAGCTGCCGTTAGGGAGTTTTTGCAACAGAATGCAATGGAGGCCGGCGCTATCGATGTTCTCGGCTTTCACGGTCAGACCGTCCTGCACCGGCCGGACGAGGCCTTGACCGTTCAGATCGGCGACGGCGCACTTCTCGCCCGCGAGACCGGTATTGCGACGGTTTACGACATGCGGGCGAACGATATGGTTCATGGCGGCCAGGGCGCGCCGCTCGTGCCTGCCTATCACGCTGCGCTGGCCGCCAATATCAGCAATGCGAAGATGCCGGTCTGTTTCGTCAATATCGGCGGTATCTCCAACCTGACCTATGTCGGCGCCGATGGTACGGTGATCGCCTATGACAGCGGCCCCGGCAACACGCTGATCGATCAGTGGGTGGAGGCCCATGCCGGGATACCCTTCGATCAGGGCGGCATGATCGCTTCCGAGGGCCATGTCGTCAGCGAGCTGGCCGAGCGTTATCTCGCAAGCCCGTTCTTTACCGCGGCAAAACGGCGATCGCTCGACCGCAACGATTTCCTGCCGCCGCAGGGACGGGATGCGGAGCTTGCTGATGGCGCGCGCACGCTTGCCTATGTGGCGGCGGCATCGATCATCAAATCGGCCGGTCACCTGCCGGTGATGCCGGCGCTCTATGTGATCTGCGGTGGCGGACGGCTGAACAGGGTGATCATGCGCGATCTTGCGCAGCTGGCTGCAGAGCATCGGGCGACGGTGATTTCGGCGGAAGAAGCCGGTTTCAACGGCGACGCGATGGAGGCGGAGGCTTGGGCTTATCTGGCCGTGCGCTCGCTCGAGGGGCTGCCGTTGACCTATCCGGGCACGACGGGTGTCCGGGAAGCGGTGAGCGGTGGTGTGCTGACGGAGGCTATCGATGCAAACGATCCTTGAGACGGAGCGGCTGCAGTTCCTGATGTGGCAGCCGGACGAGGCACCATTGGTTCATGCCCTGCATTCGACGCTGGCGACGAGCCGCTTCATGTCGGGTGGCCTGCCTTGGACGATGGAACGCTGCCAGTCGCGCATCGAGCAGTGGATCGACGAACAGGATGATGACGGCACGACGAAATACAAGGTCGTGGCCAAGAGCGACGGGCGCTTTGTCGGCCGTGCCGGGATATCTCTGCATGACGAGGAGGCGCGCGAGTTCGAGCTCGGCTACGCATTCAATGAGGACGAATGGGGAAAGGGCTATGCGACGGAGGCGGCGCGGGGACTGATCGCCTGGTTCCTCGGCAAGGGCTTCAGCGACCGCTTGATCGCCTTCACGCATCCGGAGAATTTTGCTTCCCAGCACGTGCTGCGCAAAGCCGGCATGCGGGAGATCGAGCCGAGGCTGATCGATGGCTTCGTGGCGCCGACCTTCGAGATCGACGCCAGCGATATCAAGGCTTAGCGAATACGCTTGGCGGCCGGTTCCGGCACCAGTTCGCCGTTCAGGCGGCGGTCGAGGTAGTCCTCGCACTCGGCCATCAGCGGCTCGACCTGGCCGTTGAAGAAGTGGTTGGCGCCCGGAACAGTGCGGTGGGTGATCAGAATACCCTTCTGCGTCTTCAGCTTCTCGACGAGGCCGTTGACGTCTTTTTCCGGGGCAACCTTGTCCTGTTCGCCGTTGATGATCAGGCCGGAGGACGGGCAGGGCGCCAGGAACGAGAAGTCGTAGGTGTTCGGCTGCGGAGCGATCGACATGAAGCCTTCGATCTCCGGGCGGCGCATCAGGAGCTGCATGCCGATCCAGGAGCCGAAGGAGTAGCCGGCAACCCAGCAGGTCTTCGAATCGGGATGCAGGCTCTGCACCCAGTCGAGCGCCGAGGCGGCATCCGAGAGCTCGCCGGCGCCGTGGTCGAATTCACCCTGGCTGCGGCCGATTCCGCGGAAATTGAAGCGCAGTGTCGTGAACCCGCGCTTCTGGAACATGTAGAAGAGCTGGTAGACGATCTGGTTGTTCATCGTGCCGCCGAACTGCGGGTGCGGGTGCAGGATGAGGGCAATCGGTGCGCTTTTTTCCTTGGAGGGCTGGTAGCGGCCTTCAAGACGGCCGGCAGGGCCGTTGAAAATGACTTCGGGCATCGGTACTCCGGGTTTTATTTTCGCGTTCGGACTGCGCAGACTTGACGGACGTTGTCAGCTTTTCTAAAACGCAGTTTAGAACAATTCGAAACTTTGCATGGCACGCCACGCAGTGTGAAAGTGTCATAAGGCAAGCCCGGCGGAAATTTCAAGAAAAATGAGCCGGACCACCGAAGCAGAAACCAAGCGCAGGACTTGAGATCATGGCGCCGCCCCGCCTTTATCTTGACTGGAACGCGACATCGCCGCTGCATCCCGCAGTGCGCGAAGCAGTTTTGCGCGCCATGGATCTGTTCGGCAACCCCAATTCCGTGCATGGCGAGGGACGTGCCGTTCGCGCCGCAATTGAAGGCGCGCGTCGCGAGGTTGCCGCCCTTGTCGGGGCCGAGCCCGCGCATGTCATTCTGACGAGCGGTGCGACCGAAGCCGCCAATATGGTGCTGACGCCGGAATTTCGCATGGGGCGCACGCCGCTCGCGGTCGGTCATCTCTATTACAGCGCCGTCGAGCATCCCGCCATTCGCGAGGGTGGACGCTTCCCAAAGGAAAAGACCACCGAGATTCCGGTGACGTCGGATGGTACCGTCGATCTTGCGGCGCTTCAGGGCCTGCTTGCCGGTCACGATGCCTCATCCGGTCTGCCGATGGTGGCGATCATGCTCGTCAATAACGAGACTGGGATCGTCCAGCCGGTTCGCGAGGCAGCCGAGATCGTCAAGGCGCATCGCGGCCTTCTCGTCGTCGATGCCGTGCAGGCCGCAGGGCGGATCGAGATCGATATCAATGCGCTCGGCGCCGACTTTCTGATCCTGTCGTCGCACAAGCTCGGCGGGCCCAAGGGCGCCGGCGCTCTGGTGTCGCGCGGCGAGATCCTGATGCCGAAGCCGCTGATCCATGGCGGCGGGCAGGAAAAGGGTCACCGGTCGGGGACCGAGAATTCGCTCGCCGTCATCGGCTTCGGCGCGGCTGCCGCACAGGCGCGATCGGATTTCAGCGAACGGAACGGCCGGATTGCGGCCTTGCAGGCGCGGCTGGAAAGCGGCATGCGGGCAGCGGCACCCGATGTGGTGATCTACGGCGCCGATGGTCCGCGTGTGTCGAACACGACGTTCTTCACGCTGCCGGGCCTGAAGGCCGAGACCGGCCAGATCGCTTTCGATCTCGAAGGTGTGGCGCTTTCGGCGGGCTCTGCGTGCTCCTCCGGCAAGGTCGGCGAAAGCCATGTCCTCGTTGCCATGGGCCATGACCCGAAGCTCGGCGCGCTGCGCATTTCGCTCGGCTTTGCGACCAGCGGCGAGGATATCGACCGGGCGCTTGCCGCCTTCGGAAAAATTGCCGGACGGCGCAGGCCGGCCGGGGAGGCGACCTGACCGTCTCACAAAATTGCGGAAACGGAAATTTCCGCTTGCCATCAGGGCTGAAAAGGCCCTTTTGGCCCACTACATAAGGGGCAATCAGAAAATTGCCCGCACGACAGCCTGCCGGACCTTTAGCCGGCGAGATTGGAGAACGACATGCCAGCCGTACAAGAAACGGTTGATCGCGTCCGCGAGATCGACGTCGATCAGTACAAATACGGTTTCGAGACCATCATCGAAATGGACAAGGCACCCAAGGGCCTGTCCGAAGATATCATCCGCTTCATCTCCGCCAAGAAGCAGGAGCCGGAATGGATGCTCGAGTGGCGCTTGGAAGCCTACAAGCGCTGGCTGACGATGGAAGAGCCGAACTGGGCGCGCGTCGATTACCCGAAGATCGATTTCAACGACATTCACTATTACGCCGCGCCGAAGAGCACGCCGGGTCCGAAGTCGCTTGATGAAGTCGATCCTGAAATCCTCAAGGTCTACGAGAAGCTCGGCATTCCCCTGAAGGAACAGGAAATCCTGGCCGGCGTCGAGAAGCCGCGGATCGCCGTCGATGCCGTCTTCGACAGCGTCTCCGTCGTCACCACCTTCAAGGAAGAGCTGAAGAAGGCCGGCGTTATCTTCATGTCGATCTCCGAAGCGATCCGCGAGCATCCGGAACTGGTTCAGAAGTATCTGGGTTCGGTCGTTCCGACCTCCGACAACTACTATGCGACGCTGAACTCGGCCGTCTTCACCGACGGCTCGTTTGTCTTCGTGCCGAAGGGCGTTCGCTGCCCGATGGAACTGTCGACCTACTTCCGCATCAACGAGAAGAACACCGGCCAGTTCGAGCGCACGCTGATCATCGCCGAGGAAGGCGCCTACGTTTCCTACCTCGAGGGCTGCACCGCGCCACAGCGCGACGAAAACCAGCTGCATGCGGCTGTCGTCGAGCTCGTTGCTCTCGATGATGCCGAGATCAAGTATTCGACCGTTCAGAACTGGTACCCGGGCGACGCCCAGGGCAAGGGCGGCATCTACAACTTCGTGACCAAGCGTGGCGATTGCCGCGGCGACCGTTCGAAGATTTCGTGGACGCAGGTCGAAACCGGTTCGGCGATCACCTGGAAGTACCCGTCCTGCATCCTGCGCGGCGATGACTCCCGAGGCGAATTCTACTCGATCGCCGTCTCCAACGGTCACCAGCAGATCGATTCCGGCACCAAGATGATCCATCTCGGCAAGAACACGTCGAGCCGCATCGTCTCGAAGGGTATTGCCGCCGGCGTTTCGCAGAACACCTATCGCGGCCAGGTCTCGGCTCACCGCAAGGCGTCGAACGCCCGCAACTTCACGCAGTGCGACTCGCTGCTGATCGGCGACAAGTGCGGCGCCCACACGGTGCCTTACATCGAGGCGAAGAACTCGACCGCGCAGTTCGAGCACGAGGCGACCACCTCGAAGATCTCCGAAGACCAGCTTTTCTACTGCCTGCAGCGCGGCATCCCAACCGAAGCGGCGATCGCCCTGATCGTCAACGGCTTCGTCAAGGAAGTCCTGCAGGAGTTGCCGATGGAATTCGCCGTCGAAGCGCAAAAGCTGATCAGCATCTCGCTTGAGGGGTCTGTCGGCTGACGCTGTCTCTGCATTGATTATTCGAGGGCGCGGTTGGGCGCGCCCGTTTCCGAACGCTTTTATGGAACAAGAACATGCTTGAAATCAAAAACCTGCACGCCCGTATCGCCGAAGACGGCACCGAGATCATCCGTGGCCTGAACCTGACGGTGAAGGCTGGCGAGATTGCCGCTATCATGGGCCCGAACGGCTCGGGCAAGTCGACGCTCTCCTACATCCTGTCGGGCCGCGAAGACTATGAAGTCACCGAGGGTGACATCCTCTATAACGGCGAGAGCATTCTCGAGCTCGACGCAGCCGAGCGCGCTTCGAAGGGCATTTTCCTGGCCTTCCAGTATCCGGTCGAAATCCCGGGCGTTGCCACGATGCAGTTCCTCAAGGTGGCGATGAACGAGCAGCGCAAGGCTCGCGGCGAAGAAGAACTGAAGACGCCTGACTTCATGCGCCTCGTCAAGGACGCTGCCGCCAAGCTGCAGATCAACCCTGACATGCTGAAGCGCCCGCTGAACGTCGGTTTCTCCGGCGGTGAAAAGAAGCGCGCCGAGATCCTGCAGATGGCGCTGCTGCAGCCGCAGCTCTGCGTGCTCGACGAAACCGACTCCGGTCTCGACATCGACGCCTTGAAGATCGTTGCCGACGGCGTCAACGCGCTGCGTTCGCCTGATCGCGCCGTGATCGTCATCACCCACTACCAGCGCCTGCTCGACTACATCGTTCCCGACACCGTTCACGTTCTCTACAAGGGCCAGGTGATCAAGTCGGGCGACAAGACGCTGGCACATGAGCTGGAAGCCAACGGTTATGCCGACATCATCGGAGCGGCAGCCTGATTAAGGCGGAAAGGACGTGTCCATGAACATGCAGACCACGAGCCGCCTGACCGCCGCGGAAGCTGCGCTCATCGAGGCTTTCAACAATCAGTTCGGCGAGCTGCCGGGCGACGGCGCGGTCACCGCGACGCGCGACCGCCTGCTCGACGACATCAAGAAGTCCGGCCTGCCGACGCGCCGCGTCGAGGCCTGGCACTATACCGATCTGAAGAACCTGCTGCGCGCCATACCGGCCGTTGCCGGTGATGCTGCCTCGAAGACGGTGAAGCCGCTCGTCGAGGGTTCTTCGGTGCTTTCGATCGTCCAGGGCCATGTCGATGCCAAGGCTTCGGTCGGCGGCATCGAGATTTCGAGCTATGCCCAGAGCCTGCTCGATGGTTCGGCTGCGACCTCTCTCGGCGCGCTTGGCGCCGACGATGCGGTTGGCCGGATCAACGGCAGCTTCGTGCGCGACGGCTATGTGATCGACATTCCGTCCGAAACCGAACTGGAGCAGCCGCTCGAGATCGATATCGTCCATGCCGGCGGCCAGATCCATACGCGTCTTCCGGTCACCTTCGGCGCCGGCGTCAAGGGCACCGTCATCGAGCGTCACCTGTCGGTGACCCCTGATGCGGCGCTCGTGTCCCATGTCAGTGACATCACGATCGGTGACGGCTCGGAACTGACCTGGATCATCCTGCAGCAGCAGGGTGGTGACGACACGCATCTTGGCCAGATCCGCATCGATCTCGGCGCCGATGCGAAGCTGAAGCTCTTCGTCATCAATGCCGGCGGCAAGCTGGTGCGCCAGGAGCTGCATGTAAAGGCGACGGGCGAGGGTTCCGACCTGACGCTGCGCGGCATCAACCTGCTCGGCGGCGAAACCCACACCGACGTCACCATGGTTCTCGGCCATAACGTGCCGAATACCGGTTCGACGGAAATCATCCGCAACGTCGTCTTCGATCGCGCCAAGGGCGTGTTCCAGGGCATGATCCGGGTTGCTCCGGATGCCCAGAAGACCGATGCCAAGATGGCCTGCAACACGCTGCTGATGTCCGATGATGCCGAGTTCTCCGTCAAGCCGGAGCTCGAAATCTTCGCTGATGACGTGCAGTGCGGCCATGGCGCGACGGTTGCCGATATTGACAGCAACCACCTCTACTATCTGATGGCTCGCGGCATTCCGGAGAACAAGGCGCGGGCGATGCTCGTCAACGCCTTCGTCGCCGAAATCGTCGAGGAACTGGAAGACGAGGCTCTGGTGGATGCGCTGGAAGGCATCATTTCCGCCTGGCTCGAAAAGCACGCCTGAGTTACCGGCGGCATTGACGCAGCCTATCCTTCGTCATGCTCGGGCTTGTCCCGAGCATCTACAACGGTCGATCGTGTTGCGACGTGATTGGATCCTCGGGACAGGCCCGAGGATGACGCAGTGCAAGTGAGACGCTTGTCGGCATAAGGCTTCTGCCGGAGCCATGTTCGACAGCGAAAACCGAAAGGGTCTGCAATGGACCAGGTTAACCCAGTCGCCTATGACGTCGAAGCCATTCGCAGGGATTTCCCGATCCTGGCGAAGGAAGTGTATGGCAAGCCGCTGGTCTATCTCGACAACGGCGCGTCGGCTCAGAAGCCGCAGGCCGTCATCGACGCGGTGACGCATGCCTATTCGAACGAATATGCCAATGTGCATCGCGGTCTGCATTTCCTGTCGAATGCAGCAACCGAGGCTTACGAAGCTGCGCGCGAAAAGGTGCGGCGCTTCCTGAATGCGCCTTCGGTCGATGATATCGTCTTCACCAAGTCGTCCACTGAGGCGATCAATACGGTCGCTTACGGCTGGGGCATGCCGAAGATCGGCGAGGGCGACGAGATCGTCGTTTCGATCATGGAGCATCACTCCAACATCGTTCCCTGGCACTTCATCCGCGAGCGCCAGGGCGCCAAGCTGGTCTGGGTTGATGTCGATGACGACGGCGCCTTCCATATCGAGGCTTTCGAAAAGAGCCTGACGGAGCGCACCAAGCTCGTTGCCATCACCCATATGTCGAATGCGCTCGGCACCATCGTTCCGGTCAAGGAAATCTGCCGTATCGCTCATGAGCGCGGTATTCCGGTGCTGCTCGACGGATCGCAGGGCGCCGTTCACATGCCCGTCGACGTGCAGGATATCGACTGCGACTGGTATGTGATGACCGGCCACAAGCTTTACGGTCCGTCGGGGATCGGCGTCCTCTACGGCAAGAAGGATCGCCTTCGCGAGATGCGCCCGTTCCAGGGTGGCGGCGAGATGATCTTCGAAGTCACCGAAGACAACGTCACCTATAACGAGCCGCCGCACCGTTTCGAGGCCGGCACGCCGCCGATCGTTCAGGCGATCGGTCTCGGCTATGCACTGGATTACATGGAAAAAGTGGGCCGCGAGGCGATCGCGCGCCACGAGGCGGATCTGACGGCCTATGCGACCGAGCGGCTGCGCGAAGTCAATTCGCTGCGGGTCATCGGCAATGCGCCGGGCAAGGGCGGCATTTTCTCGTTCGAGCTTGCAGGCCTGCATGCCCATGATGTCTCGACGGTTATCGATCGGCGTGGTGTTGCGGTTCGCGCCGGCACGCATTGCGCCATGCCGCTCTTGAAACGCTTCGGCGTGACCTCCACATGCCGTGCGTCATTCGCGATGTATAATACCCGCGCCGAGGTCGATGCCTTGGCCGATGCGCTGGAATATGCGCGCAAGTTTTTTGCTTGAGGATACCGTAATGAGCCTTGATGACAGCGAACAGAAGACCGACGTGCGCGAGGGTATCGTGCATTCGAGCATTCCGGCGGAAGAGCTGGCGCGTCTCAGCGACGACGTGATCGGCGCACTGAAGACGGTCTACGACCCGGAAATTCCGGCCGATATCTTCGAACTCGGTCTGATCTACAAGATCGACATCGAAGACGACCGGATGGTCAAGATCATGATGACGCTGACCGCGCCCGGTTGCCCCGTGGCCGGCGAGATGCCCGGCTGGGTCGAGAATGCCGTCGGTGCCGTCGAAGGCGTGTCGGGCGTCGAGGTCGAAATGACCTTCGATCCGCCGTGGACGCCGGACCGCATGTCGGAAGAGGCGCAGGTCGCTGTCGGCTGGTACTAATTGGCGGCTGGTATTGATCGGTTAAGCCACTGGCACTACATTTGATTCATGAAACACCGGACCTTCAATCCGTGTGCGTAAGGAGAATGAGCCGATGGGCTTTGCAGTGATGAGCATGACGCAGGAAGCGGCCGATCGCGTGAAGGCGATCGTCGGTGGTGCTGGACCGGACGCCAAGGGCATTCGCGTCGGCATCAAGAAGGGCGGCTGCGCTGGGATGGAATATACCATTGACATGGTGACCGAGCCCAACCCGAAGGACGACCTGATCGAGCGCGATGGCGCGAGCGTCTGGATCGAGCCCTCGGCCGTGCTTTATCTGCTCGGTACCCAGCTCGGCTTCGAGCAGACGACGCTGCGCTCCGGCTTCACCTTCACCAACCCGAACCAGACATCGGCCTGCGGCTGTGGCGAATCCGTCGAACTGAAGCCTGCCGATCTCGCGGCTCTTGCCGCCCAGGGAAATCCCGTGGTGACCGCTTCGCATTGATGCGCGGTCTCATGGCCACCAACAGGCCGCCAGCGATGGCGGCTTTTTCTTTTTGCAGTTGTCCGATCGCGGCGGCGTAACATCTCTCAGGCATGATCATCGAAACGCTGCTTCTGCTGTTTGCCAAAGGCGCTCTGCTCGGTCTCGTTATCACGATACCGCCCGGGCCGATTGCGACGCTTTGCATTGACCGCAGCCTGAACCGCGGATTCGCTTCGGGTGCTGCAATCGGTATCGGCGCGGCGCTCGGGGATTCCGTCTACGCGCTGGTCGCTGCGGCGGGTCTGGCGATGGTGTCCAATGTCGTCAATGCCTATTCGCTGCCGATCGCGGCGGTTGGCGGGCTGCTGCTGATCTTTCTCGGCATTCGCGACCTCGTGACGCCGCCGGCGGCTGCGCGCGAAATGGGGGCAGGGAACCTCTTCCGGACGATCGCCTCGACCTTCCTGCTGGCAGTTTCCAATCCCGGCGCGCTGCTCTCTTTCGGCGGTCTGTTTGCCGGTCTCGGACTGGTGGACGGCAATACGCCGATGGAAACAGCGGCGATCGTTGTTGGCGTCTTTGCGGGTGCGATGGTGTGGTGGACGCTGCTCAGCGCCGCCGTCAATCTGGCGCGGGACCGGATCTCACGCGACGTGACGCTGCTGATCCGCCGCATATCAGGATGGCTGATCATCGGCTTCGGCGCCGCCATTCTCGGCTATGCCGCGGTCAATCTGTTCGGCTGAAATCAGTCGCGCTTGATGGTGGCGAGCAGTTGCCAGAGATCGGCGCCGGTTTCGAAAACGATCGCATTCGCCTTGTAGCCCTGTGCCGACTGCATCATGTCCGTCATCTCGGTGGCGAGATCGGCCGACTGGCCTTCATCCGTCGTCATCGTCGAGGGATCGATGCGGCTGTAGCCCGGCGTGTTGAGGTTCGCGACATTGTTGGCGGTGGCGGCGAAACGGTTGGTCTGCGCGCGCATGCCCGACGACGCGGTATTCATGATGCTCGAGATGTTCATCAGCCGGTATTCCCCACAGTTCCGTAGGCTTGCCATAGCAGCCGGCGCTTAGCGAATGCTGAACGGGTTTCGTTAACGGCATTGGCGCTCCAAAGCACGATCTGTTTCGAACTGGTGCAGCTTCGTGAAGGCGGACGGCGTGGTCCGTGCTTGGCAACGGCGGGGTCGGGGACTAGGATGCTGGCAGTTGACGGAGGCGCCGATGTCCTCGAGTTTCAATGTCCACAAGGCATCCGGATACGAACAGCTGATGGGACGCTGGAGCCAGAAGCTCGCGCTGCCATTCATCGATTTTGCCGGTGTTGAGCATGGTGATCGCATTGTCGATGTCGGCTGCGGCACCGGCAGTTTGACCTTCGCGCTTGCCCATTCCCGGCGTATCCAGGCGATCGAGGCGATCGATTTCTCATCCGTCTTCGTCGAGGAGGCGCTGCGGCGGAACAATGATCCGCGGATCACCATACGGCAGGCCGATGCCTGCGCATTGCCTTTTGAGGCCGCGAGCTTCGATCGCGCGCTGGCATTGCTCGTCCTGCATTTCATTCCCGAGGCAAAGAAGGCGATCGGCGAGATGCGCCGTGTCACGCGGCCCGGCGGCACCGTTGCGGCCGTCGTCTGGGATCATCTCGGCGGCATGGCGGGCATGCGGATGATGATCGATACGGTCGCGGCGCTCAGCGACGCCGGACGCCAGCTTCGCAGCCGCTATTGCTTCCAGCCGATGATGCAGCCGGGTGAGATGAAGCGGGCTTTCATCGAAGGCGGGCTTCTCGATGTCGAGGAGACGCAGCTCATGATCCGCATGAATTACGAAAATTTCGACGACTACTGGGGGCCGATTGCAGCGGGGGAAGGGCCGCTCGGCGCATTTGTGGGCAAGCTCGACGGCGCGGAGAGGGCGCAGGTCGATGCTGCGGTACGCGATGCCTACGAAGCCGGGCGGCCCGACGGTCCGCGATCCTTTGCCAATGTCGCATGTGCCTGCCGGGGCCGGGTGCCCTGAGGCGGCTTACTTCTTGATGTCGATGCCCGCTTCGACAGCCGCAGCGATGAAGGCGTTACGGGCCTGTTCGTTGCTAGCCTTGCCCTTGATGACGTCGGCGCAGATCAGCAGCGCCTTGTCGAGCGCCGGGCCATCCTCGGTCGGCCAGTCCTCGATCATAGCCCAGGAGGCGGCCTGCGTGGTGCCGATCGTCACATATTGGCCGGGCTCTTCGAGCGCCAGCAGCACGGGGTTTGCCCAGGGCACCTGAGTGAGATCGTTGTCGGATTTTGCCATGGGTTCAAACCTGCCTTTATCAAAGTCCGATGTCCTTAGCGGTGCAGGTCTTCTGCGACAAGGGAAAAGGTCTCGGTCTCCAGCCATCGCTTGATGATGCCAGCTTCGCTCTCTTGGAGGCCATGGCCCGTTGGCGAAATCTGAAATTCGACTTTCGCGCCGGCGGCCTGGAATTGCTGCACGGATTTTGCGGCATCCTCGGGCTGGCGGCGATCATCGTATTCACCGGCGAGGATCAGGATCGGCTTTGCCGCCATCGGTGGCAGGGTTGCGTCAGGTGCGGGAGATAGCGGACGGATCAGGACGGCGCCGAGCGCGCAGGCTGGATCGTGCATGAGCAGCGATGCGGCCATGATCGCGCCGTTCGAGAAGCCAAGCAGGATGGGCGGCCCGGATATGAGCTGGGTTTTGATGGCAACGCTGAGGAACGAATGAATTCGTCCGGTCTGAACAGCAAGATCTGCAACATCCAGCGTCCGGTCGCTATTGCGCCGGAAGAAGGCATAGCCGCCTTCCCAGGCGATGCCACCGCGTAGTGATATGACCGGGTGACTGGGTGCGGCCCCCGCGGCGAGCGGCAGCAGTTCCGTCTCGTCCATGCTGCTGCCATGCATCAGCAGCAGTGGCGGACGGCGGGGATCGCCTGCTATCGCAATGTAGTGGAAGCCCTGCAGGTCAGGCATTGTCGGGTCACGATCTTCGAGAAATGAAAACGCCCGGGCAAAGCCGGGCGTTTCGTTGTTCAAAGCTTACTCGGCCGCTTCGGCATAGTCTTCCAGCGGCGGGCAGGTGCAGATCAGGTTGCGGTCGCCATAGACGTTGTCGACGCGGTTGACCGGCGACCAGTACTTGTCGACACGGAAGGCGCCGGGCGGGAAGCAGGCCTGCTCACGCGAATAGGGGCGATCCCATTCGCCGACCAGGTCTTCGACCGTGTGCGGGGCGTTCTTCAGCGGGTTGTTCTGCTTGTCCGAACGGCCTTCCTCGATGTCGCGGGCTTCCTGACGGATCGCCAGCATGGCTTCGCAGAAGCGGTCGAGTTCG
This sequence comes from Rhizobium sp. FG96, assembly GCF_057808655.1. Taxonomy (NCBI): domain Bacteria; kingdom Pseudomonadati; phylum Pseudomonadota; class Alphaproteobacteria; order Hyphomicrobiales; family Rhizobiaceae; genus Rhizobium; species Rhizobium sp. FG96. Next base: position 57,273 of record NZ_JBMDIL010000018.1, read on the forward strand.
GCCTTAGTTTCGGATTCCGTCGGCTCGATCATCAGCGTGCCGGCAACCGGCCAGCTCATGGTCGGCGCGTGGAAGCCGCAGTCGATCAGGCGCTTGGCGACGTCATCGACCGTCACACCGCAGCTGTCGACCAGCGGACGGGTGTCGATGATGCATTCATGCGCCACGCGGCCAGCTTCGGACTTGTAGAGCACGTCATAGGCACCCTTGAGGCGGGCAGCGATATAGTTGGCGTTGAGGATCGCCACCTTGGTAGCCTGCGTCAGGCCTTCGCCGCCCATCATCAGGCAGTAGCTCCAGGAGATCGGCAGGATCGAGGCCGAACCGAAGGCTGCAGCCGAAACGGCGCCAGGGCGGCCGTCGGTTTCCGAGTGACCGGGCAGGTGCGGTGCCAGATGCGACTTGACGCCGATCGGGCCCATGCCGGGACCGCCGCCGCCATGCGGGATGCAAAAGGTCTTGTGAAGATTGAGGTGCGAGACGTCGGAACCGATGTCGCCGGGGCGGGACAGGCCGACCATGGCGTTCATGTTGGCACCGTCGAGATAGACCTGGCCGCCGTGCTTGTGCACGAGTTCGCAGATTTCCTTCACCGTTTCCTCGAACACGCCATGCGTCGAGGGGTAGGTGATCATGCAGCAGGAGAGGTTCTCCGAATACTGCTCGGCCTTGGCGCGGAAATCGTCGAGGTCGATGTCGCCGTTCTCGCGAACCTTGACGACCACGACCTTCATGCCGACCATCTGGGCAGAGGCCGGGTTGGTGCCGTGCGCGGAGGTCGGGATCAGGCAGACGTCGCGGTGACCATTGCCATTGGCAATATGGTAGTTGCGGATCGTCAGGAGGCCCGCATATTCGCCCTGTGCACCGGAGTTCGGCTGCATGGAGAATGCATCGTAGCCGGTGACGGCGCAGAGCTTTTCCGTCAGGTCGTCGATCATCTCGCGATAACCAAGCGCCTGGTCGGCCGGAACGAACGGATGGATATCCGAGAATTCGGGCCAGGTGATCGGCAGCATTTCGGCCGTGGCGTTCAGCTTCATCGTGCAGGAGCCGAGCGGGATCATCGAGCGGTCGAGCGCCAGATCGCGGTCGGAGAGCCGGCGGATGTAGCGGGTCATTTCGCTTTCGGCGCGGTTCATGTGGAAGATCGGATGCGTCAGGTATTCGCTGGTACGCAGCAGATCCTTCGGCAAGCGATAGGAAGGCTCGAAATCGCCGACGGCGAAGTTGCCGCCGAATGCGCGCCAGACGGCTTCCAGCGTCGCCGGGCGGGTGCGCTCGTCAAGGCTCATGCCGATCTTGGTGGTGCCGACCTTGCGCAGATTGACGCCTTCGGCGACGGCTGCGCGCAGGATCAGGCCCTGCATGTGGCCGACATCGACGGTGAGCGTATCGAAGAAGGTTTCCGGCTCGACCTTGTAGCCGAGCTTTTCGAGGCCCTTGGCCATCAGCACGGCCTTCTGGTGGACCTGCTGGGCGATCGCCTTGATGCCCTTCGGACCGTGGAAGACGGTGTACATGGAGGCCATGACGGCGAGCAGGACCTGCGCGGTGCAGATGTTCGACGTCGCCTTTTCGCGGCGGATATGCTGTTCGCGGGTCTGCAGCGACAGGCGGTAGGCGCGGTTGCCGCGGGCATCGACGGAGACGCCGACAAGACGGCCCGGCATCGAGCGCTTATGCGCGTCCTTGACGGACATGTAGGCCGCATGCGGACCGCCGTAGCCGACCGGAACGCCGAAACGCTGCGACGAACCGATAGCGATATCGGCACCCATTTCGCCAGGCGACTTCAGCAGCGTCAGCGCCAGGATGTCGGCAGCGACGATGGCGATCGCGCCCGTCTGGTGCAGGCGGGAGATCAGGCCGGTGAAGTCGTGAATGTGGCCATGCGTGCCCGGATACTGGAAGATCGCGCCGAAGACGTCGACCGGATCGAGATCCGTGAACGGGTTGCCGACGATGACGCTCCAGCCGAGCGGCTCGGCGCGGGTCTTGATCAGTTCGATCGTCTGCGGGTGGCAGGCGGCGTCGACGAAGAAGGCCTTGGCCTTCGACTTCGAGACGCGCTCCGCCATCGCCATGCCTTCGGCGGCAGCCGTTGCTTCGTCGAGAAGCGAAGCGTTGGCGACGTCGAGACCGGTGAGGTCGCAGATCATCGTCTGGTAGTTCAGGAGCGCTTCGAGGCGGCCCTGCGAAATTTCCGGCTGATAGGGCGTATAGGCCGTGTACCAGGCGGGGTTTTCGAGGATGTTGCGCTGGATGACCGGCGGCGTGATCGTGCCGTAGTAGCCCTGGCCGATCAGCGAGGTCAGAACCTTGTTCTTGTTGGCGGTCTCGCGCAGCTTGTCGAGCGCTTCACGTTCCGTCATCGGCGCGCCCCAGAGGAGCGGCGCCTTCTGGCGGATGGAGGGCGGGACGGTCGCGTCGATCAGCCCGTCGAGGCTGTTATAGCCAATGACCTTGAGCATATCGGTCATTTCGGCCGGAGACGGACCGATATGGCGGCGATTGGCAAAGTCGTAGGGCTGGTAGTCGGTGAACTGGAATTCGGTCGGCGTCGTCATTACGCGGTGAGCTCCTTGTAGGCCGCTTCATCGAGCAGGCCATCGGCATCAGCCGCATTTGCAAGCTTCAGCTTGAAGAACCAGCCGGCGCCCTGCGGATCGGAATTGACCAGCGACGGGTCGGCAACGATGGCTTCGTTGACTTCGGTGATCTCGCCATCCAGCGGACAATAGACGTCTGAGGCCGCCTTGACGGATTCGACGGTGGACGCATTGTCGTTCTTAGCGAAGGTCGCGCCGATTTCCGGCAGTTCGACGAATACGAGGTCGCCGAGCTGATCGACGGCGTAATTGGTGATTCCGACCGTTGCAACGCCGCCTTCGATCTTCAGCCATTCATGTTCTTCGGTAAACTTGAGCATTGTTTGTCCTTTCTGGGGAAAAGTTTCAGCGTTTGTAGGTCGGCGTAATAAAGGGCAGGGCGCTGACGGTGACCGGCAGGTACTTGCCGCGCACTTCAGCGAAAATGACCGTTCCGGCAGCCGCATGCGACAGCGGCACGTAACCCATGGCGACAGGGCCTTCGACGCTCGGGCCGAAGCCGCCGGACGTGACCTCGCCGAGCTCGGTCTTGCCTTCGGCATCGGCATAGAGCTTGGCATGGCCGCGCACCGGCGCCTTGCCATCCGGCTTCAGGCCGACGCGGCGGCGCGTGGCGCCATTGTCCAGTTCGGCGAGGATGCGCTCGGCACCCGGGAAACCGCCGGCGCGGACGCCGCCCGTCTTGCGGGCCTTCTGCATGCCCCATTCAAGGGCAGCTTCGACCGGCGTCGTCGTCGTGTCGATATCGTTGCCATAGAGGCAGAGGCCGGCTTCGAGGCGCAGCGAATCGCGGGCACCGAGGCCGATCGCCTCGACGTCCGGATGCTCAAGCAACCGCTTGGTGACATCCTCGGCCTTGTCGGCGGGAATGGAGATTTCGAAGCCGTCTTCGCCGGAATAGCCGGAGCGGGAAACCAGACAGGAAACGTCATGCAGGCGGCAGTGGCGCACATCCATGAACTTCATGGCGGCGACGTCGGCCCAGAGTTCGGCGAGCACATCGACGGCGCGCGGTCCCTGCAGGGCGATGAGCGCGCGGTCGAGCACGGTGATGTCGCAGCGGTCGCCGATATGCTTCTGCATATGCGCGACGTCTTCTTCCTTGCAGGCGGCGTTGACGACGACGAAGAGGTGATCGTCGAGATGGGTGATCATCAGGTCGTCGAGGATGCCGCCGTTGTCATCGGTGAAGAAACCGTAGCGCTGGCGTCCTTCGGCGAGGCCGAGGATATCGACGGGCACGAGGCTTTCGAGCGCAAGCGCTGCATCCTCATACTTCCCGGTCTTCGCCTTCACGATGACCTGGCCCATGTGGGACACGTCGAAGACGCCGGCGGCCTGGCGGGTCTGCAGGTGCTCCTTCATGACGCCGGCCGGATATTGCACCGGCATGTCGTATCCGGCGAAGGGAACCATGCGGGCGCCGAGCGACAGATGCAGCGCATGAAGCGGGGTTTTCTTGAGGGCAGCAGTATCGTCCAATGACGCCTCCGGTCGTTGCGCGTGGAAGTCCATGCGCGGGCTCAAATGAAGGCGCGGCTGCGCCTCGTTATCGAGCCCCCTCTGTCCTTGCGCCTGAGATTGTTATCCCTTCGGCGAGCGTTTCGAGAACGCCTCTCTCCAGAGTTCCGTCTGCCCCTTGTGGTCCTTTTGCCTGAGAGTTTCCGGGGCGGTTGCTCCTTCGGCACCGGCACTCGCGAACCGGCTTCTCCCAACAAGGTCGCGGCAATTATCGGGCGGAACGGGTTGTTGGCAAGGGGGAATGTCGCCGCCGAACAAATTTTTGTCGCGGCATCACGGCGCAAATTGTGATCTGCGTCAAATCGGCTTTTGCTTTTCGTCAATAAAGTGATTAATCGCGACAGCCGCGGAAGGGGATTTGATGGCAAACACGGGCCGGAAAGCTGGGATGCTGACGCGCATGATCTGCGCGCTGGGCCTGCTTGTCCTCGGCCTTGCGCATCAGGCGCCGCAGCTTGCCGCCGGCCCGCTCTATAGCAGCGCCGAATATACCCTGCCTGACGGCTCCTTCGCCTCGCTTTGCGTCACCGTCAAGGACGACGATGGCAAGCACCTGCCGATGGGGCCGAATTGCGAGGTCTGCCGTCTAGCTGCCTCGATCATCCTGCCTGCGCCGGATGCGGCCGCATGGCTGAAGCTCGACTTTGCCTCTTTCGAGAATGCGCTGACCAGCAATATTGCCGCCCTGCCGGTGCGGGCGGTCGCGCAGCCGAAATCGCGGGGGCCGCCGGTTCTGGCCTGATCTCCAGCCCGAACCGAAATGCAACATGATGCCGGAGCCCGCCAAGACGATGCGGATGCCGGCGAGGAGACACCAGATGAAGACCGTTCAGACCCTTGGCCTTTCCGCCGCTCTTTCCTTTGCCGCAACGGCCGCCAGCGCCCATGTGACCTTCCTCGACGCCGAGGCGCCGCAGGAAGCGACGATTCTCGCGACGCTGCAGGTGCCGCATGGCTGCGATGGAAAGCCGACCAATGAAGTGCAGGTGAAGCTGCCGGAAGGCTTCGTCTTCGCCAAGCCGCAGCCGAAGGCCGGCTGGGAACTCGAGGTCATCAAGGGCGACTACAAGAAGAGCTACGACAATCACGGCACGCCGGTGAAGTCGGGCGCGATCGAGATCCGCTGGAAGGGCGGCAATCTCTCCGACGATTTCTACGACACCTTCGTCATCCAGGGTAAGGTCTCCGGCGTCGATGCCGGGACGTCGCTGGCTTTCCCGGTCACGCAGCTCTGCGGCGATACCGTCGAGGCCTGGGACCAGGTTGCCGCCGACGGCAGCGATCCGCACAAGCTGAAGAGCCCGGCGCCGGTGCTGACCGTTGTCGCCGGTAGCGATCACGGCCATGGTCACGACGATATGGCAGGCATGGACATGGGCGGCATGGCCAGAATGGCGATGGCGGCACCGGCTGGCGATGAAGCCAAGCTCGGCGATCTCGAAATCTCCGGCGCCTTTGCCAAGGCGATGCTGCCGGGCCAGCCGGTCGGCGGCGGCTTCTTCACCATCAAGAACGGTGGCAAGAGCGACGACACGCTGATCGCCGTTTCCTCGCCGAATGCCGGTGAAGTGCAGATGCACGAGATGAAGACCGAGAACAACGTGATGAAGATGCGCGAGCTCAAGGGCGGCATCAAGGTTCCGGCCGGCGAGACCGTCAAGCTGGAGCCGGGTGCCCTGCATCTGATGTTCCAGAAGGTGACGGCGCCGTTCAAGCAGGGCGACAGCGTTCCGGTAACGCTGACCTTCGAGAAGGCCGGCAAGGTGGATGTGACGCTGAAGGTCCTGTCCGCGCAGGGCAAGTAAACAGCAAAAGGCCCGCGGCTTTCACCGTGGGCCTTTTCGCTTCCTGGGGGATAAAATCAGACTTCCTCGTAAGATCTGAGCGCCTGCTGCAGGCCGGCCTGCGGCTGCTTATTGCCCTTGGTCATCAGGTCGAGGGCCACTTCGGTCGATTGAATGATGTTGGGCGAATCTTCGAGCTCGTCGGCGGCTGCAACGCCGCGCAGCTGGCGCTCGGCCATCCGGCGCGTTTCTTTGGCCGCCATGTTTGGCGGCACGCGCTGAGCGATCCTCAGCGACTCAAAAGCGGCGGCCGCGGTGCTCGCGGATATGGTTACGACCTGTGTCATCCTCTTCAGAATAGACAGTCCGTGTTCTTGCGCCGCTAAGGAAATCGCTCGCATTTTAGCGATGGGCCGGAAACTGTTGGAATCGGACCGATGCTGCGCTACACAACGCCCATGTTTCAAGCTCTTCTCGTTGCCGGCGGCGGTGCTGCCGGGTCTCTGCTGCGCTATTTCGTCGGTCAGTGGTCCCTCAGATTATGGGGGCCGAACTTCCCGTGGGGCACGCTGATCGTCAATATCGTCGGCTGCTTCATCATCGGCGTGTTTGCCGAGATGATCACGCGCCGTTTCAATGCATCTGCCGATCTCCGGCTGCTGCTGATCACCGGCTTTCTCGGCGGCTTCACGACGTTTTCGGCCTTTTCGCTCGATGCCATCTCGCTCTTCGAGCGCGGCGAGGCGTTAATGGGCGGCGTCTATATCGCTGCCAGCGTCGGTCTCTCGATGGCCGCCGTCATCGCTGGTCTCGCCCTGATGCGCGCTTTGCTCTGAAAGGCGGTTCCCGCGCGGGCAAAAATGCTCTAAAGCCAGCGGCAACCGCCGCGCCTGGCGCAGGCAATCATTTCCGGAAAGACAAGAACAATGGCCGGTATCGAACATATCACTGTTGAAGCCGACGAAGCGGGCATGCGCCTCGATCGCTGGTTCAAGATCCATTATCCGGGGCTCGGTTTCGGCCCCTTGCAGAAACTGCTGCGCTCCGGCCAGGTCCGTGTCGATGGCGGCCGGGTCAAGACCGATGCGCGCATCCAGCCGGGACAGGTCGTCCGCGTGCCGCCGCTTGACGTCGATGCCAAGAAGACCGGGCCGATAGCCTCTCATGATCTGAAGCACGGTGACGATTACGATCTCCTGCAGCGCATGGTGCTGCACGAAGACGACAAGGTGATCGTGCTCAACAAGCCTGCCGGTCTTGCCGTGCAGGGCGGATCGGGCGTCACCCGCAACATCGACAAGATGCTGGAAGCCTGGACCAACAAGAAGGGCGAGAAGCCGCGGCTCGTCCATCGCCTCGACCGCGACACGTCGGGTGTTCTGGTCATCGCCCGGACCCGCGGCGCGGCGCAGAAGCTGACGGCCGCCTTCCGCGAGCGCGATACGAAGAAGACCTACTGGTCTCTGGTACGCGGTGTGCCGCGCAAGCACGAAGACAAGATTTCGACCTGGCTCGTGAAGGAAGCGACCGAGGACGGGGACCGCATGCGGATCGCCAAGCATGGCGAGGACGGCGCCGACCACGCCATCTCCTACTACCGCGTCCTTGAGACCGCCGCTCAGAACCTCGCCTGGCTCGAGATGGAGCCCTATACGGGCCGTACGCACCAGCTGCGCGTTCATGCGCTCCATATCGGCCATCCGATCATCGGCGATCCCAAGTATTTCATCGAGGATCCGAACTGGGCATTCCCGGGCGGCATCCAGAAGCGGCTGCATCTGCATGCCCGCAAGATCGATATTCCGCATCCGGACGGCGGCCGCCTGAAGGTGACCGCGCCGCTGCCGCCGCACATGGTTCAGACCTGGAACCTGCTCGGTCTCGATCTCGCCGGTGCCGAAAGGGACGACGAGGAATGAAACTGGCGCTTTTCGATTGCGACGGCACGATCGTCGACAGCGCTGCGCTGATCCACGAGGTCATGGCGCGCACCTTCGTGGATTTCGGCTATCCGCGGCCGGATTTCTCGGCAACCAAGTCGATCATCGGCCTGACGCTCGATATCGCCATTGCCCGGATGCAGGGCAAGCCGCATGTCGATGACGAGGCGGTGGCGATGACCGCGCATTACAAGAAGATCTATATCGACGTGCGCAGCGAGCCGGGCATGGACGTGCCGCTGTTCGACGGCATCAGGCCGGTGATTGCAGCGCTTGCCGCGCGTGACGACATCCTGATCGGCGCCGTCACCGGCAAGTCGCGGCGCGGCCTTGTGAACGTTCTCGAAACGCATGGCTTTGCGCCGGATTTCATCGTCTCGCGCACCGCCGACGACTGCCCGTCGAAGCCGCATCCGGCGATGGTTACCGAATGCTGTGACGAAACCGGCATGAATCCGGCCGACGCCATTGTCATCGGCGATGCGATTTACGATATGCAGATGGCAAAGGCGGCCGGCGCCAAGGCGATCGGCGTATCCTGGGGCTATGCAAGTGTTGAAGACCTTGTTGCCGCCGGAGCCGACGCCATCGTCCGCCATCCGAAAGACCTGCTCGAGCATTTTTGAGGTGACGCCATGCGCGACCTGTTGAACGACCTTTCCGAAGGTCTCAGCCATCCCGATCCGATCCGCCGCGCGCAGATCCAGATGAAGAAGCCGCTGCCGAAGCGATTCTACAAGGATGTGACCGTTGCCGAACAGGAAGACGGCGGCTTCGCCATTCTGCTCGACGGCAAGGCGGTTCGCACGCCTGCCAAACAGATTCTGGCCGTTCCCGCCAAGGCGCTTGGCGATCTGCTTGCCGCCGAATGGGATGCGCAGGCCGAGATGATCGATCCGTCGACCATGCCGGTGACCCGTCTGGTCAATACGGCACTCGATGGCGTTGCCACCGATACGCAGGCGGTCATCGAGGATCTCTTGCGCTTTTCGTCCAGCGATCTTCTCTGCTACCGCGCCGACGGCCCGGAAATGCTGGTCAAGCGGCAGGCCGATCGCTGGGATCCGGTGCTCGACTGGGCGGCCGACGATCTCGGCGCGCGCTTCATCCTGATCGAGGGTGTCATGCACCACGAGCAGCCGCGCGACGCGATCGCCGCCTTCGGTGTCACGCTGCGCCGCCACGACGATGCGCTGACGCTCGCCGCCTTGCATACGATCACGACGCTGACAGGTTCGGCGATCCTGGCGCTCGCTTTTGCCGAGCGGCACCTGACTATGGACGAGGTTTGGTCGCTCGCGCATCTCGATGAAGACTGGACGATCGAGCATTGGGGCAGCGACGAGGAAGCCGAGGTGCGCCGCGCCAAGCGCTTCGAAGACTTCAAGGCCGCCGCGGATGTTTTTTTGGCGCTAAGGGCCTGAAACATATTGCTTTGACAGCCAGAATGGCGAAATCTGCGACTCCTGACGGGGGATAGGTGCAGGTTTTGCAATGAAGTGGCTGCGGTTATGTTTTTGCCAATTGGCGGTGATTTGCGTGGCCTTGAGCGCCTGCAGCATGGGCTCGAAGGAGCCGCCTGCGCCGATCTATGACGTCCGCAGCGCGGTCGTTCTCGGCGGTGTCGGCGTTCCGCCGGCGGTATTGTCGGGGATCAGCGACCGCGTCAATGCGGCGATCAACGCCACGGTCCGCACCGATGTCTATCCGCGCGTCGTTCTGACGATCCGCATCGTTTCCGTCACCAAGGGGCAGGGGTTCGACAAGAACCGCAACGTGGCCAAAATCACGGCCGACGCGGCCTCGGTCGATGACGGCTCGGTCATCGGTGTCTCGGCCTTCGACGTTTCGAGCTTCGCCAACGATCCGACAATGGCCGACCAGATTCTTGCAGAGGATATTGCAGCGCGCATCCGCTCGGCGTTCCAGCTGACGGCCGGGCGCGGCTGACGACGAGCCGCTCGCGCGGCGGGAGGAGATTTCATGAAGGAAATTCTCGAGGAGCTCGAGCGCCGGCGCGATGCGGCCCGTCTCGGCGGCGGCGAGGCGCGCATCGAAGCGCAACACAAGCGCGGCAAGCTGACGGCGCGCGAGCGCATCGACCTCATCCTCGATGAGGATTCCTTCGAAGAATTCGACATGTTCGTCGAGCATCGTTCGACAGATTTCGGCATGGAGAAGAGCCGTATCGCCGGCGACGGCGTTGTCACCGGCTGGGGAACGGTCAATGGCCGTACCGTCTTCGTCTTTGCCAAGGACTTTACCGTCTTCGGCGGCTCGCTTTCGGAAGCGCATGCCGAGAAGATCATGAAGGTGCAGGATATGGCGCTGAAGAACCGCGCGCCAATCATCGGCATCTATGACGCCGGCGGCGCCCGCATCCAGGAAGGCGTTGCTGCACTCGGCGGCTATGCCGAGGTGTTCCAGCGCAACGTGCTCGCCTCGGGCGTCATTCCGCAGATTTCGGTGATCATGGGTCCTTGCGCCGGCGGTGACGTCTATTCGCCTGCAATGACCGATTTCATCTTCATGGTCCGCGACACATCCTACATGTTCGTAACCGGCCCCGATGTCGTGAAGACCGTGACCAACGAGACCGTGACGGCGGAAGAGCTCGGCGGCGCCTCGGTGCATACGACGCGGTCGTCGATTGCCGATGGCGCCTATGACAACGATGTCGATACACTGCTGCAGGTGCGCCGCCTGATCGATTTTCTGCCGCAGTCCAATACCTCGCCGATCCCCGAAATCGAATGTTACCAGCCGGTGACAGAGTCCGACGAGTCGCTGGATACGCTGGTTCCGGCCAACGCGAACAAGCCCTACGACATCAAAGAACTGATCCTGAAAGTCGCCGACGAAGGCGATTTCTTCGAGATCCAGGCGAGTTTTGCCAAGAACATCGTCTGCGGCTTCGGGCGCATCGAGGGCTCGACGGTGGGATTCGTCGCCAACCAGCCGATGGTGCTTGCCGGCGTGCTCGACAGTGACGCCTCGCGCAAGGCGGCGCGTTTCGTGCGCTTCTGCGACTGCTTCAATATTCCGCTCGTCACCTTCGTCGACGTGCCGGGGTTCCTTCCGGGGACGGCGCAGGAATATGGCGGGCTGATCAAACATGGCGCCAAGCTGCTGTTTGCCTATGCGGAAGCGACGGTGCCGAAGCTGACGGTCATTACCCGCAAGGCGTTCGGTGGCGCCTACGACGTTATGGCATCCAAGCATCTGCGCGGCGACCTGAACTATGCCTGGCCAACGGCCCAGATCGCCGTGATGGGCGCCAAGGGCGCCGTCGAGATCATCTTCCGCAAGGATATCGCCGATCCCGAAAAGATCGCCGCGCATACGAAAATGTACGAGGACCGGTTCCTGTCACCCTTCGTCGCCGCCGAGCGTGGCTATATCGACGAGGTGATCATGCCGCATTCGACGCGCCGCCGTCTGGCGCGGGGATTGAAGATGCTGCGCAACAAGGATCTCTCCAATCCCTGGAAGAAGCATGACAACATTCCGCTCTGACCGAATAAAACTGTGCTTTCCGGTGTTTAGGCACTGTCGAAGATGTGAACGCCATCCGTGATTCCGTGATTTTTCTCGGCATCGCGGACAGGCTAACGCTCTTCCTGCCCCTAGAAGGAGAGTCTTTATGTCTGCTTTTGATCGTTTGAGCGCCTATCAGCCCTATGCACTGGCTGCGCTCAGAATTTTTGCCGCTCTGCTGTTCATCGAACACGGCACGATGAAACTTTTCGCCTTCCCGATCCCGCAGGGTGACGGTGGCTCACTGCCGCCGCTGTTCCTCGTCGCAGCACTGCTGGAAGTTATTGGCGGCCTGCTTGTTCTCGTCGGTTTCCTGACGCGTCCGGTTGCCTTCCTGCTGTCCGGTGAAATGGCGATCGCCTATTTCATGGCGCATTTCCCGCGCGGCTTCTATCCGGCGGTCAATGGCGGCGGTGAAGCAATCCTATTCTGCTTCATCTTCCTGTTCCTGGTCTTTGCCGGCGCCGGCGCGCTTTCGGTCGATAGCCGCAAGACGGTCTGAAAACGAGAAATGCCGCGGTTTGATCCGCGGCATTTCCACTTTTATGCGGTGAGTTTCAGTCCGGCGATGCCGGCAACGATCAGGCCGATACAGGCAAGACGCGCAGCGTTTGCGGGGTCACCGAGCAGCCAGATACCGAGCAGCACCGTGCCGACGGTGCCGATACCGGTCCATATCGCGTAAGCCGTGCCAATCGGCAGCGTCTTTACCGCCAGCCCCAAGAGAACCACGCTGATCACCATCGAGACGACCGTCAGAACGGTCGGCATGGGGCGTGTGAAGCCATCGGTATATTTCAGACCGATCGCCCAACCACATTCGAAAAGACCTGCGAGAAACAGCAGGAACCAGGCCATCTTACTCTCCTTGTTAAGAGCGAGGCCGTCCCCGCGACTTTTGCGCCCGAAGGCTCGGGCGCCGCAGTCGTCTGCGTTGTCAGTCATATGCGATGCGGGGCGGCAAAGTTCAAGCTAGGATTTGGCATAGCTGCCATGCCACCCGTTTTCCGCGTTCAGCCGAGGCGTTCTGCGTGCCAGCGCAGATGATCGTCCATGAAGGTGGAGATGAAGTAGTAGGAGTGGTCGTAGCGCTCGTGCATGCGCAGCGTCAGCGCGATGTCCGTGCCCTTGATCGCATCCTCGAAGAGCCAGGGGCGCAGGCCGTTTTCGAGGAAGCCATCGGCCTTGCCCTGGTCGATCAGGAATTCCGGGAAGCGTGCGCCGTCGCTTACCAGGGCGCAGGCATCATATTGCCGCCAGGCCTTGCGGTCGGCGCCGAGATATTTTTCGAGCGCTGGGGCCGACCAGTCCGCGGTCGAGGGCTCGACGATCGGGGCGAACGCCGAGCAGCTCTTGAAACGGCCGGGGTTCTTCAGCGCTATCGTCATGGCACCATGACCGCCCATCGAATGGCCGAAGATGCCCTGGCGGCTGATGTCGGCACGAAACTGTTCGGCGATCAGGGCAGGGAGCTCTTCGGTGATGTAGGTGTACATCTGGAAGTGCTCGGCCCAAGGCGCTTCGGTCGCGTCGAGATAAAAGCCGGCGCCCTTGCCCATCTGCCAGTTGGTCAGCTCATCGGCGACGTCGTTGCCGCGCGGGCTGGTGTCCGGGCAGACGACGATCATGCCGAGCTCGGCGGCGAGGCGGCGGTATTCGCCCTTTTCCATGACGTTGGCATGGGTGCAGGTCAGGCCGGAGAGATACCAGAGTACCGGGCAGGGTTCCTTGATCGCCTTCGGCGGCACGAAGACGGCAAAGGTCATCTCGCATTTGCAGGCCTCGGATTCGTGGCTGAATACGCCCTGCATGCCGCCAAATGCGGTCGCCTGCGAAATGATCTTCATGTCAGTCTCCAGTCTGTTCGGAAATGTTCTTGGCACGGCGGCAGAGCCGGTCGAAGGTTTCGAGGAAGCGCGAGCGATCCTTGGGGCCGAAAGCGGCGTTGTAGCCCTTGCTCTCGCCGGTCTCGCGCAGATGCGCGCCCAGATCGCGCATCGCGCTTGCCATGCCGATATTGGTGTCGTCGAAGACCCGGCCTGCTGGGCCGCAGACGAGCGCACCGGCCGCAACACAACGCACGGCGAGCGGCACGTCGGCCGTCACCGCGACGTCGCCCGGACCGGCGTGCTCGGCTATCCAGTTGTCGGCCGCATCGAAGGCGTTCGAGACGATGACGTTGCGCACCATCGGATCGCGCGACGGCCGCAGCCCGGAATTGGCGACGAAGGTCACCTCCATTGCGAGCCGCTCGGCTACCTTCAGAATTTCCGGCTTGACCGGGCAGGCGTCTGCATCGACGTAGATCATGAAGTTCAATCTGTTCTTGCTGAAACGCCACGCGTTGCCACGTAGCGTTCTATCTTTCGGCTTTCATAGTCCGTGGGCTGCTATCAGTTCAAGATGTCAGGCTTCTCTCAGCGTGCCGGCCTTCTTCGCGACCCATGTGGCGATTACATCCATCAACGTCGGATTGAGGCAGTCGTATGTATCCAGACCGATCTCCCTAAACTTACTCCGCACCCCCGCCATCGCCGAGGGCGGCGTGCCGGTTTCGATGATCGAGGAGACGAAGGCTGCAAAGCCGGGTTCAGGCCAGCCGCTTTCCTGGAAGCGTTCCGGATGGACGAAGTCCAAACCCTTGAACGCATGATCGCGCTCGACCGGTCCGTACATGTGAACGCCGCATTGTTTGCAGGCATGGCGCTGTATCAATGCCTCGGGATCGACCACGTGAAGCTTGTCGCCATTCTCCAGCACCGAGACGTTCTCGTGCGCCGCGACTGCAACGATAGAGAATGCAGCACCCTTGGGCTTCCAGCACTTGCTGCAGCCGCAGGCGTGGTTGTGCAGCACCGTGCCCTTGACCGCCACCTTCACGGGCTTGTCCGTGCATAAGCAGACAAGTGTGCCGCCGTTGAAATTCGCCTGTCCCTTCTTGACCCCGCCATCGAGCAGAGGGTGTATCGATACCTGGTTTGCCATGTTCAGCTTCCTCCTCAGCTGCCCGCGGCTCCCAAATCAGGATTGATTTGCGACAAAGCCGCAGGCGATTTCAACGTCGAACCGCATTCCTCGTCACTCTCCTCAGTATACCACCACGCCGCGGATGCTTTCGCCCTTGTGCATCATGTCGAAGCCCTTGTTGATGTCTTCGAGCGGCATGGTGTGGGTGATCATCGGGTCGATCTGGATCTTGCCCTGCATGTACCAGTCGACGATTTTCGGGACGTCGGTGCGGCCGCGGGCGCCGCCGAAGGCCGTGCCCATCCAGTTGCGGCCGGTGACCAGCTGGAACGGGCGGGTGGAAATTTCCTGGCCGGCGCCGGCAACGCCGATGATGACGGACTTGCCCCAGCCGCGGTGCGAGGATTCGAGCGCCTGGCGCATCACCTTGGTATTGCCGGTGCAGTCGAACGTATAATCGGCGCCGCCGATCAGGTCGCCGTTGCGCTTGGTCAGGTTGACGAGGTAGGGCACGATATCGTCGCCGACATCCTTCGGATTGACGAAATGCGTCATGCCGAATTTCTCGCCCCACTCCTTGCGGTCATTGTTGATGTCGACGCCGATGATCATGTCAGCGCCGGCAAGGCGCAGGCCCTGGAGAACGTTGAGGCCGATGCCGCCGAGACCGAAGACGATCGCCGTCGAGCCGATCTCGACCTTGGCGGTGTTGATGACGGCGCCGATACCGGTCGTCACGCCGCAGCCGATGTAGCAGATCTTGTCGAAGGGTGCGTCCGGGTTGACCTTGGCAACGGCAATCTCCGGCAGAACCGTGAAATTGGCGAAGGTCGAGCAGCCCATGTAATGGTGGATCTTGTCCTTGCCGATCGAGAAACGCGAGGTACCGTCGGGCATCAGGCCCTGGCCCTGCGTCGAGCGGATCGCCGTGCAGAGATTTGTCTTGCGCGACAGGCAGGAATAGCACTCGCGGCATTCCGGCGTGTAAAGCGGAATGACGTGGTCGCCCTTCTTCACCGAGGTGACGCCCGGGCCGACATCGACGACGATACCTGCACCTTCATGGCCGAGAATGGCCGGAAACAGGCCTTCCGGATCGGCACCCGAGAGGGTGAAGTCGTCGGTGTGGCAGATACCCGTTGCCTTCACCTCGATCAGCACTTCGCCGGCCTTCGGTCCGTCGAGCTGAACTGTCATGACTTCCAAAGGCTTGCCTGCCTGAACGGCGACTGCGGCGCGAACGTCCATCGTCTGATCTCCCTATCTGATTTGCTGGGCGGACAATCGCACGGCGGCAGAGGGGCGCTCAAGCGAAAAGCTTGATCAAAAGACACTTTGTGCGGGATGCGGCAGCCAGTTTGCCGCTAACGTCAGAAAAGCTTTTCGCTCGCGAAAATAATGGCATAGCCGTGCATGGCGATCGCCGCGTAGAAGCCGAATGCAACGAGCATCCTTTCACCATCATTCATCTCATCAAGCTTCTGGCGCGGCTTGACCGAGCCCGAGCCGATCATGCTCATCAGGATGAAGACGGCCAGCCCGGCGATCAGCAGATTGTTCGACAGGCCGATCGCCCAACCAACGCCGATAATGCAGGCGGTGACGGTGAAGCTGGCGACGATCAGCGAGTGCCGGGTGCGGAAGATCTGGCGTAGCACCTGACCGCCGTCGAAGCGGTGCATCGGCAGCAGGTTGAGGAGATTGAAGGCGCCGAGGATCAGCAGCAGGACGAGCAGCGGCCGGCCGACACTCGCCGGCACGACGCCGTGGCCGATGCCCTGGACGGCAGCGATGATGATCGGCACGACGAATGCCGACATTCCGGCGCCCATCAGCGCACAGGCGGCAACCTCGAAAAGGTTCTTGTAGGGGCGGCCGCCGATCGCGATGCCGCCGAGCAGCGGAATGAAAATCATTCGCACCGACCTGTGTCCGAAAGCGCGGTAGGCCGCCATGTGGCCGAGCTCATGAAGGGCGATGACCATGGTCAGAAAGGTCGAGATCATCAGGCCGCTGGCAGTGAGCCCGAAGAACGGCCAGAGCAGCAGAGTGGAAAGCGCGGCCAAGAAGGTTTGAACCAGAGGCCTTTCGAAATGGCCCTGTGGCCTGGAGATGCCGGTTTCCAGCCATCCCTGCAGCGAGCGGATTTCGCGCTGGAGCACGAAATAGCGGAAGATGAGGAAGGCGAGGCCGCGATAGTGGTCGGTCTGACTGATCTCCAGCGCAGAGCCTTGCGGCGTGGACCTGATGATGCGGCTTTCGCTGTAATGCTGCCAGAAGGCCGGATCGAGCGTGCTGTCGTCCGCGATCCGCGACCGGAAGGCATGCGCGCCGCCGGCGGGAAGCGGATCGAGCGCCAGGACACGGCGCAGCGGCTCACCATTGCGGTCGAGATGGCTGTAGACCTGCTCGACGAAACCCGGCCGGTGGGCGATGGCCCTGCTACTGATGACGGCATGATGCCAATCGGCAGATTCGCCTACTGGATTGATCGCCTTCCAGAGGGTTTCGGGCGGACAGCGGAAGGCTCTGGTCACGCTGATCGTTCGCAGGCCGAGCGGAATGCGCATCAGAAGCCAGAGCAGACCGAGATTGATGAACAGCAGGATGGCCGCTGATTGAAGCGCCGACATAGAGGACTCCGGCCCCAGCCACAGGGCGAAAACGGCTCATCATAGCGCGAGCCGCTTAACAAATGCCTTTGTCACCGATGGGTGAGTACCTCGCCGCTGTGCCGGAAAGGGTCAGGCGAACTCCATGATGACGGCGTCGACGGCGAGGCTTTCGCCGGGCTTTGCCTTCACTTTTCCGACAACGAGGTCGCGCTCGGCGCGCAGCACGTTTTCCATCTTCATGGCCTCGACGACGGCAAGCGTCTCGCCGGCCTTGACCTCCTGGCCCTCGGCAACCGCAATCGACACGACGAGACCGGGCATTGGGCAGAGCAGAAGTTTCGACGTATCCGGCGGGAGCTTGACCGGCATCAGGCGGTTGAGCTCGGCATGGCGCGGCGTGAAGACCTTGGCGCGAACGGAGAGACCTTGCCAGTCGATGCGCAGACCGTTCAGAACAGGTCGGATCTGGGCGATGGCCTTGACGCCATCGATGGTGCCGGACCAGACGGGCTCGCCGGGTCTCCAATTGGTGACAACGTGCAGCTCGCGGCCATCGGCCTTCATTCCCATCTCGAAGGGGATGGTGACATGGCCTTCAAGGAGGCTCGCAGCGACGTAATCGCCGCCGACCTTCACCACCCAGTCGCTGCGCAGATCGCCCGTCGCTGCACGGAGGCGGTCGCCGTGACGTTCGCGGCGGTTGGTCTCGATCAGCGACGCCGAGAGGGCGATTGCGGCCAGCGCGGCCTTCTGCGACGCATCGGGCTCTACCGGTGCGAAACCATCGGGATATTCCTCGGCGATGAAACCCGTCGAAAGCCGGCCTTCGCGCCAACGGGGATGTTTCATCAGGGCCGAGAGGAACGGAACATTGTGTTCGATCCCGTCGACCACGAAGGCATCGAGCGCCTCGGCCATCGCATCTACTGCGGTCAGCCGGTCCGGCGCCCAGGTGCAGAGCTTGGCGATCATCGGATCGTAATACATGGAGATTTCGGCGCCTTCATAAACGCCGGTGTCGTTGCGGACGATGATATCGCCATGCTTACCTTCAGCGGGCGGCCGGTAACGGGTGAGGCGGCCGATCGACGGCAGGAAATTGCGGTAGGGGTCCTCGGCATAGAGGCGGCTTTCGATCGCCCAGCCATTCAGCTTGATGTCCTTCTGCGCGAAGGGCAGCTTCTCTCCGGCCGCAACGCGGATCATCTGCTCGACGAGATCGATGCCGGTGACGAGTTCGGTCACCGGATGCTCGACCTGCAGGCGGGTGTTCATTTCCAGGAAATAGAAGTTGCGGTCGCGATCGACGATGAACTCGACCGTGCCGGCGCTTTGATAGTCGACGGCCTTGGCGAGCGCGATGGACTGCTCGCCCATCGCCTTGCGGGTCTTCTCGTCGAGAAAGGGCGAGGGCGCCTCTTCGGCGACCTTCTGGTTGCGGCGCTGGATCGAGCATTCGCGCTCGCCGAGATAGACCGCATTGCCATGCCCGTCAGCAAGCACCTGGATTTCGATATGACGGGGATCGACGACATATTTCTCGATGAAGACGCGGTCGTCGCCGAAGGAGCTCTTGGCTTCAGAACGGGCGCGATCGAAGCCGTCGCGCACTTCCGCTTCGTTCCAGGCGATGCGCATGCCCTTGCCGCCACCGCCGGCCGAGGCCTTGATCATGACCGGATAGCCGATCTCGCCGGCGATCTTTTCCGCCTGTACAGCGTCCTCGATGACGCCGAGATAGCCCGGCACGGTCGAGACCTTGGCGGCGTTGGCGAATTTCTTCGATTCGATCTTGTCGCCCATGGCAAGGATCGCCTTGGGCTTCGGTCCGATAAAGACGATACCTTCCTTCTCCAGCGCCTCGCAGAAGGAGGCGCGTTCGGAGAGGAAGCCGTAGCCGGGGTGGACGGCCTCGGCGCCTGTTTCCTTGCAGGCGGCGATGATCTTTTCGGCGACGAGATAGCTTTCCGCAGCAGGCGCTGCGCCGATATGAACGGCCTCATCGGCCATTTCGACATGCAGCGCGTCCCGATCCGCGTCGGAATAGACCGCGACGGTCAAAATACCCATGCGCCGCGCAGTCTTGATCACGCGGCAAGCGATTTCGCCGCGATTCGCGATCAGGATTTTCTTGAACATGAAGACTCCACCCGAGAAATGCGTCCTGAAGTTCTACGCAGAAACTTCAGGACGCACAATCGTACGAAAGCCTTGCAGCTATTCAGCTTTACGGCGCAGGGATCAAGCGACGGCCTGCTCGTCGTCGACGATCCGCAGCCAGCGGCTGGTGCGCGGCTGGTGATAATCGCGTAGCTCCAGCGCCCGCATGATTTCGGTCCAGCGGGGATGGTTGGCGGCGGGAAGCGTTTCCGTCTCGATGCGGCGAAGGACGCCGTGGGTGACCGGCGAAACGGGGATGACGCCGCCTTCGCAGACATTGCGCAGCACGCGCATGACGTAATCGACGTCCTGGCGGGTGATTCCCTTGCGCTCGACGGCGCGCGTCAGCTTGTAGCCGCCGACATTGTCGGTGATCGCCAGGCGGAGCTGGTCGAGGGCGAAGGCGCGCAGCTCATCCGGCACATAGGACGAAATTTCCATGATGTGCAGCACCAGCTCCAGCTCGAGCGCCGAGTTCACGACGCCATCGGTCGCGAACATGCGCATGATCCAGGCGGCGTTGATCTCGTCGAGCGATCCCTGCGGATAGCTGTAATTGACGATGAAGCCGGCGAGGCTTTCGACGAAGAAAGCGTTCCATTCCGGGCATTTTTCGGGGCAGGAATTGTTGAGTGCGAGCATGACGACCACGTCGTCGGCGGTCCGGACGCCGTCCGGGAAGCTATGCTTACGCAGAAGGCCGATGTCGTCGGCGGCCAACCGGTGCTTTCCGGCGATGACGCATGCCGGGAAAGCGAGTCGGAATTCGCTCATTTTTTATCTCCAGAACCTCATCATGAGGCCGGAGACGCTTCTATCGCGCGCGGATTGAGGATCCCTCAACAACGACAGTTAACGAATTGCCGTTTCATTCAGGCCGAATTGACGGACTTCGACTGCAGCCGTTCGCGCCAGATGATGAAAAGCCCGGACGCGACGATGATGGCGATGCCTATCCACTTGGAAACAGTGGGGAAATCATTGAACAGCGCGTAGCCGAGAACCGTGGCCGAGATAATCTCGAAGTACTGAAATGGAGCAAGCAGCGAGAGCGGCGCCAGGCGAAAAGCCCGAACGACGAGCAAATGCGCATAGCCGGAGAGCGAACCGAGAATCAGCAGCAACACCAGACCGAGGAGAGACGAGGGCAGGGAGATCTCGAAATCCGCTATACCGGCGGCATTTCCGCCGAAGAGCGCGACGGCCATGAACAGCGTTCCACCGATTCCGGCCATGGTCTGCATGGTCAGCGGCGAATCGGCCTCGCCGATCGCGCGGTTGAGGAACAGGTAGAGCGAATAGAGGAAAGCGCAGAAGACCGGCAGCAGCGCCTTGAGGCCGAAGATTTCGTAGCTCGGCTGGATGACGATCATGGCGCCGCCGAAGCCGACGACGATCGCCGTCCAGCGCCGCCAGCCGACCTTGTCTCCGAGAAAGAGCGCCGACATCGCCGTCAGCATGAAGGGCTCGACGAAGTAGATGGCGAAGACATCGGCGAGCGGAATGTATTTGACGGCGACGAAGAACAGCAGGCTTGCCGCGCCATGGAGGACACCGCGCAGGAGGTTCATCCAGGGACGCTTGGCGTGCAGCGCCTTCCAGCGGAAGAGCACGAACAGCAGCGGCAGCGTGCAAACCAGCTGAAAGAAGAATCGATAGAAGGTCACCTGGCCCGGCGACATCGATTCGAAGGTCGCCATATATTTGGCGATCGCATCCATGGCGGGAAGGACGATCATGGCACCGGCCATGATGGCCATGCCCTGGAGGGGATTCTGCTGGGATTGTGGCTGGGACATGCTCGGCTTCCGGAAACATGACCATCAACCACAGGACCGGCCCGCTGGCAAGGCGCGGCTCAAGCCGCGTTGACGGTCTCGCCGAAGACTGCCTCGAAGGATTCGCGCAGGCGCATGTCGACATCCGCCATCATCACCGGCAGGCCGAGATCGACGAGGCTGGTGACGCCATAGGCAGAGATGCCGCAGGGGACGATGCCGGTGAAATGATCGAGATCCGGCTCGACGTTCAGAGAGAACCCATGGAAGGTGACCCAGCGGCGCAGGCGGATGCCGAGAGCTGCGATCTTGTCTTCGCTGACCGAACCATCCGGCAGCAGCGGCTTTTCGGGACGGCGCACCCAGACGCCGACCCGGTCCTCACGCCGCTCACCGCGAACATTCATCGAATCGAGCGTGCGGATAACGACGTCTTCGAGGGCGGCAACGAAAGCGCGGACGTCCTGGCGGCGCCGCTTGAGGTCGAGCATCACATAGGCAACGCGCTGGCCGGGTCCGTGATAGGTATATTCGCCGCCGCGGCCGGTGGCGAAGACAGGGAACCGGTCCGGCTGCACCAGATCCTTGGCATCGGCGCTGGTACCGGCCGTATAAAGTGGTGGATGTTCGACCAGCCAGACGAGTTCGTCGCCGCCATCGGCAATCGCCGCGACCTCGCGTTCCATTGTTTCCACAGCCTGCTCATAGGGCACCAGGCCATCGGCGATCCGCCAGCGGACAGGATTATTGCCCTCGCGAGGAAACATGGAGAATTGCAAATCGGTGCGCAGCATGGACTTTTCCCTTGCCGCACAGGGGAAGCGGCAGAGCGCTATATGGCCCCGTTTGATGCCCAATTCAAATGCTGTGATTTGTTTTGAAAAAAACTGTCATATCGCTCTTGTGCGCCCAAAATGCTTTTGCTACATGCTGCCTCGCCGACGCAAATCGGCCCTACCACGATGCGGTCGTGGCGGAATTGGTAGACGCGCAGCGTTGAGGTCGCTGTGGGGCAACCCGTGGAAGTTCGAGTCTTCTCGACCGCACCAAGAACCCGGCTTAGGCCGGGTTTTTTGTTTTTCTACAGTTCATTACGTTGTTTTCTTTACCTCGTATCTCAAGGCCGTTCCGGCGGCCGGCTATCGATACGGCCGCTTTGTGCTCTAGCTTTCAAGGCAGATAAGGAGCCGCAGCATTGAGCCTGACCTTCGCAATCGGCGACATACATGGCTGCATCGATCCGATGATGCGGATGATCGGGCGGGTGGAAGCTTACGCGCCGGCAGGCAAGATCGTGTTTCTCGGAGACTATGTCGATCGCGGTCCGGATAGCCGCTCCGTGATCGAGAGGCTGATTGCCGGACCGAGTTCACCGGACTGGCAGTGGATCACGCTGAAGGGCAATCACGAGGACATGCTGACCGGCGCCCATGACGGCCGGCATGCCGAATCGTGGTGGCTGGAGAATGGCGGGATCGAGACACTGGCGTCCTATGGCGGCGCTCTGCCGCCCGAACATCTGCGCTGGATGGAATCGCTGCCCTTCATTCATACCGATCAGCACCGCATTTTCGTTCACGCTGGGGTGAGGGAAGGGTGCTACCTGGAGGAGCAGACGCCGCACGACCTGATGTGGATCCGCTTTGCGGATGGCGTCTCGGGGGAATATTGGGGCAAGCACCTGGTGCACGGCCATACGCCGTCTGATGCCAATCCGAAAACCTCCGGCAACCGGACCAATCTCGACGGCGCCTGTGTGTTCGGCGGCAGGCTTGCTTGCGCGGTTTTCGATGATGATATTCCGGGCGGGCCGCTGGAGTTCCTGACGGTGCGTCCATGAGAGCCACAAAAGAGAAGGGCCGCAGATGCGGCCCTTTTTTGGGATCAGTTCGAACCGACGTCGCGGCAGGCATCGGTGTTTGAGGCACCACCATTTCCGGCCCGGGTCTGCGGTCCGCTGAGTTCGTCGGGCGTCTGGCAGTTGGGAAGATGCTCAGCGCGAAGCTTGGCTTCAAGCTTGTTGTAGTTGATCTTGCTGGGGGCCGGCATCTTGGTCTGGTACCAGCCGTCGCTGTCATTGGTGTAGTCGTCGCTATAGGCGGGCGCTGTGTGCTGCGTATAGTGGACCGGCTTCGGCGGGCTGATGCGGATCGGCCGGACATAGCTGTCATCATACATCGGAGCGGCGAAAACGGACGACGCCATGCTGATGGCGAAGAGGGAGGCAGCTGCGGCGAGCTTGATGCTCATGGTTATATCTCCTCAATCAGTTGTTGCAATCAACAACGAAACGATAACCCTCGGCAACTACGAGTTCGCTCCCCAATTGGGGCGAAATTGTGGGAGGTTGCAGGCGGATTGGGTTACGAATTGTCCATGTAATTCACGAAACCGTGGGCTTTTCTCACCAATCCGTGACGAACGTTAGTGCGCTATCAAAAGCGTTTTACCCGGCCTTTCGCAAAGCCGGGCGCCAGTATAAATACAACCCTTGGAATTATTAATAAGCGCTACAATTTTAGCCACCTAATCTTCATTCGGGATATGGGAGTCGACGCCTGTCGTTTCCAGGCGATTGCGGATGTGGCGCACGCCATCGACAGAGAGGGCGCCGAGTTCGACCTTGCGCGCCATGCCGATCGTCTCGACCGAGCCTTCAAGCGTCACCGTGTGGCCGTCGACATGGATATCGATGCTGTCGGGGTCGAGGCCTTCGATGTTTTCAAGATTTTCGAAGACGCGCACCTCAAGGTCGTCGCTGTCGTCACGATTGATGCTGTCGGCCCGTAGCGTGTCCCTGAGCCGGTTCTCGTTGCCGTCCTCGTCGGTCCCGTCGATGCGGAAGCCGCTGTTGCGGTCGCGGTCGAAATTGGCTGCGGTCTCTCCATAGGCGCCATTTCCGGGCTTTCCATCCGATGCGCCGGAGGCGTCGGCATAGGGCCAGCCATCGTCGAGGTTACGTTCCTCGTAGTCGCGGTAGTCGTCTTCGCGCGAAAGCGTCTTCTTGTCGTCGGTCTTCGGCATGTCTTCCTCCTTGAAGGCTCATGCTCGAACAACGCCTGCAGACCGGAATGGTTCGGCGCCGGATTATGAAATTACCGGCCTGCCTTCTCCCATTTGCGGATCAGCCGGTCGCGCTTCAGCTTCGACAGGCGCTGGAGCCAGAAGATGCCATCGAGCTGGTCGATCTCGTGCTGGATGCAGATCGCGAGGAAACCGTCCGCATCCTCTTCCTTCATCTCGCCAGACAAGGTCTGATAGCGGAGCCTGATGGAGGCCGGCCGCTCCACGTCCTCGGTCGCGCCCGGCATCGAGACGCTTCCTTCCGTCTGGCGCACCAGCGTGGGCGACGAGGAGATGATCTCGGCGTTGACGTAGTTTCTGACGCCATCAGCCTTGCTGAGTTCGAGAACGAACAGGCGCTTGAAGACGCCGATATGAGCCGCCGTGATGCCGACGCCGGGGGCTGCCCACATCGTTTCAAGCAGGTCGCCGGCGAGCGTTTTCAGATCGTCGTCGAAGGCGGTCACGGGAGTGCAGACTGTTTTCAGGCCGGGATGCGGATAGCGGAGGATGGGGCGGATCGTCATGCGGGCTTAGGCTCCTGATCAATTGCCGGGAAACTATCCTCCGGCCCGCGCATTGTCATCTCCAGAGAGGGTTTTTGACGCTAGACGGGAGAGGGCGTTTCAGTTAGCAGGGGCTTGAGTTCCTGCCGCTGCCCGGGCGGGCGGGATTCGTTTATCCGCTTGTTGACAATACCTTTTCCGCCGCCATTCTCGAACGCGGCAGGAAAGCCGTAACTGTTATGAAATTGGATGCGAGGGCGCAGATGACGGCAAGCGAAGAAGACGAACGCATCCGCAAGCGTCCAGATGACGAAGACGCCGATATCTATGACGAGGATGGCAACGTCCGCAGCGATTTCCTGACGCTCGTCGGCGCCGCGATTGCCGATCGTGATACGATCTTCCTGCGCCAGAACGTGGCGCGCCTGCACGAATCGGAAATCGGCGACCTCTTGGAGGCGATCCAGCCGGAACAGCGTCTGGCGCTGGTGCGCCTGCTCGGTGACGACTTCGACATGACGGCGCTGACGGAGGTCGACGAGGCGATCCGCCGCGAGATCGTCGACCAGATGCCGAACGAGCAGATCGCAGCAGCGATCGGCGACCTCGATTCGGACGATGCCGTCTACATTCTGGAAGACCTCGACCAGGAAGACCGCGAAGAGATCCTGGCGCAGCTGCCGTTTACCGAGCGGGTTCGCCTGCGACGGGCGCTCGACTATCCCGAAAGCTCGGCCGGCCGCCGCATGCAGACGGAATTCGTCGCCGTGCCGCCGTTCTGGACCGTCGGGCAGACGATCGACTACATGCGCGAGGAGGAGGATCTACCTTACTCCTTCACGCAGATCTTCGTCATCGATCCGACCTTCAAGCTCTTGGGCGCCGTCGATCTCGACAAGATCCTGCGCACCAAGCGGCAGACGAAGATCGAACAGATCATGCGGGAGATGAATCATCCGATCCCCGCGGAGATGGACCAGGAAGAGGCGGCGCAGCTTTTCGAGCAGTACGACCTTCTCTCGGCCGCGGTCGTCGACGAGAACGAACGTCTGGTCGGCGTGCTGACCATCGATGACGTCGTCGACGTCATTCACGAAGAAGCCGATGAGGACATCAAGCGCCTCGGCGGTGTCGGTGACGAAGAACTGTCGGACAATGTCATCTCGACTGTGCGTTCGCGCTTTTTGTGGCTGCTCATCAATCTCGGCACGGCGATGCTGTCGGCGAGCGTCATCGGGCTGTTTGACGGATCGATCGAGAAGATGATTGCGCTCGCGGTGCTGATGCCAATCGTCGCCTCTATGGGCGGCAATGCCGGGACTCAGACGATGACGGTCACCGTGCGGGCGCTCGCGACCCGCGATCTCGATATCTACAATGCCGGGCGCATCATCCGCAGGGAGGCGAGCGTCGGCATCATGAACGGTGTCATCTTCGCCATGATCATGGGGGCGATTGCCGGAACCTGGTTTCACGACTACCAGCTCGGCATGGTGATCGGCGCGGCGATGATCATCAACCTGATCGCGGCAGCGCTTGCCGGCATCCTGCTGCCGCTGCTCCTGGACAAGGTCGGGGCCGATCCAGCCATCGCATCGTCGGTATTCGTGACGACCGTAACTGACTGTACGGGCTTCTTCGCGTTTCTGGGGATTGCCACCTGGTGGTTCGGGATTTAACCACGCCAACCCGCTCAAATTGACTATTACGTAAAAGTCAATATTATTGCCGGGAGAGAGTGGGAATCCGATGCCTGTGAACAAATACTATAGCATAACGGAGCTGACGCGCGAATTTGGTGTTTCGACGCGAACGCTTCGCTTCTACGAAGACGAAGGTTTGATCCATCCAGAACGCCGTGGCCGCACGCGGCTGTTCCGCCCGGCAGACCGCAGGCTCATCCAGGAAATCCTGCGCGGCAGGCGTATCGGTTTCACGATCGCCGAGATTCGCGAAATCATCACCGTCTACAAGGAGCCGCCGGGCGAGCTCGGGCAGCTGAAGCTGTTGATGAAGCGCGTCGACGAGAAGCGCGAGGACCTGCGCCAGAAGCGCAAGGATATCGACGACACGCTGACGGAACTCGACAATATCGAGGAAGCCTGCCTCGGCCGCCTGGCCGAAATCGGCGTCGGCACCTGAGGGATCACTGCTGCTCTGGCGGAAGCGCCTTGATGCTGCACTGATTGGCGATCGCCTGCACGCGGTCGTCATCAGCCTTGACGACACCCGTGTGGAAGGGCTCGAGCAGCATCTGGTCCTGCATTTCGGTCAGCGTGCATTCGCAATAAATCTGGCATGACTTGGGATCCATGCCCTGGCACCAGCCGGGATTGCACTGGCGCATGTGGATCTCTGCGAGATCGGGCTTCGCTGGCGGCATGACGAAGGTTAGCCCATAAGCGATGGCAATCAGCACCGGTTGATGGATCAGATAGAAGGCAAGGCTGTGCTTGCCGGCGCGGGCAAGCAGCGAGCTGCCGGTGCCGATGGCTGCAAGCTTCTGCGGCAGGCTGGTGCGCAGTGCGATCAGCGACAGCGACAGGCCGGACATATAGGCGGCGGCCCAGGGGAATAGCGGCACATAGTCGTTGGAGCGCGGCGGCATGTCGGTCAGGCCGATCCACCAGAGTAGCGGATGATTGAAGGTCGCGGACCTGAGGATGCCTGGCGCGACGAAAGTGTCGGCGATCCAGGCGCCGACCAGTGCGACCGTGACAACGAGTGTCACCGGAAGCGGCAGGCGGACGAAGGCGACGCCGATCAGCGTCATCGCCGCCATGCAGTGGAGAATGCCGAAAAAGATCCATTCGCCGGGCATGGCGATGCGTGTTGCGACCGAGATCAGCAGCGCAGCACCAGCGATCATCGCGAAGCGCTTCCAGAACGGACGCCAGCGAATGCCGCCCTGGCTCGACAGCGCCATGCTGATGCCGGCGATGAACAAGAAGGTTGTGGCGATGGCGCGGGCGTAGAGCTTCAGCCAGCCGGTTTCCGCCGTGCCGGGCGTCAGATAGCCCATGAACTCCAGGTCCCAACTGAAATGGTAGGTGGCCATGGCAATGAGCGCGGCGCCACGCACCGTGTCCAGCAGGCCAATACGCGGAACACGCGCGACCACGCCGCTATCAGTCGCCAAAACAGTCATTCACAGTCCCCCGGACAAATCACCATCGCCATCAGGCTTGGGATCGCGGGGAATAGGAGAAAGGTGGAGATTTGATGGCGGGCCGCCATCAAGGATCGCCAGGCGTGCCTCGGAGAAGAACTGTCGACGGGTGAGGACGAAGACGACGGTCGCCGTCGTTGCCATGAACACGTAAGGGTTCACGAACCAGCCGAGATAGCCAATCGACAGGAAGATTGCCCTCAGGCCTTCGTTGAAGTGGCTGCCGGCGATGATGTTCATGCGGATGACGCGTTCGGCGGCGCGCTCCGCGGCATAGATGTCGGCCTCGGTATCGCGCATCATCGGGATCGAGCCGAACAGGATGGTGCAGTAATTGAAGAGCCGGTAGGACCAGCCGAACTTGAAGAAAGAATAGGCAAAGAGCGCGGCGAGGCCACCGACCTTGATCTCGAAGCTCGCATGGCTGCCGCCGAAGACATAGGGCAGATCGGCGAAGATGGCGCTGACCTTGTCCGTCGCTCCGAGAAGCGCGAAGCAGCTGCCGATCGCGAAGATAGAGGTAGAGGCGAAGAAGGCGGTACCGTTCTGCAGACCGGCCATGATCTGGGTGTCGATCATCTTGAGGTCACGGCGCAGCGAATTGTAGATCCATTCGCGGCGGCGCTCACCCATCGCATGGGTCAGGCTGGTACGGCCGAAGAAGGTGCGGCCGCGCAACAGCCAGGAATAGCCGAGCCAGGAGACGGCGAAGAAGGCGAGCGAGATGTAGTCGGCGGTGGTGAGCATCGGTGATTCAGTCCCTGATCTGCGGCGCCACTCTACAGATGCTTCAGGGTGCTGCAATCGCCACCAGGGCTGCTTGGCGGCGATTTCCGCATGGACGGGCTTTCGCAAGCGGGCCGCAGGCATTAAATCCATGTGATCGGTGGTCGCGCCGGTCAAACGCGATGTCGGTCCGCCGCATGCGGCAGATCGTGACCGGGGTTAGTCTCGGCAGAATTTCATTATTGGGAAGCAGGCATGTTCCTTTCGGTATTCGATGTATTCAAGATCGGCGTCGGGCCTTCGAGCTCGCACACGATGGGGCCGATGTCGGCGGCCAACCGCTTCCTCGATCTCATCCTGTCGAACGAATGGCCGCGGCCGTCGTCGGGCGCGCAGGTTGCTTCGATCAAGGCCAGCCTGCACGGCTCGCTCGCCTATACCGGTATCGGCCACGGAACGGGCAGGGCGGTTATCCTCGGCCTGATGGGCGAAGCGCCCGATAGCGTCGATCCTGACAAGATGGATGGCATCATCGACCAGGTGGAGCGCTCCGGCCGGATCACACCGCCCGGCCATCCCGCCTATTTCTTCCTGCCGAAGAACGACCTGATCTTCGACAAGAAGCAGACGCTGCCGGGTCACGCCAACGGCATGATCTTCTCGGCTTTCGACAAGGACGAGCGCCTGCTGCTGAAGCGGATCTACTATTCGGTCGGCGGCGGCTTCGTCGTCACCGATACCGAGCTCGAGCAGATGCGCGCGAAGAAGAAGGCGGTCGCCGGTGCCACCAAGGTTCCCTATCCCTTCGCGACGGCAGCGCAGATGCTCGAGATGGCGGATCGCTCCGGTCTCACCATCGCGCAGATGAAGCGTGCCAACGAAGAGAGCCAGCGCAGCCGCGAAGAGCTCGATGCCGGCCTCGACCGGATCTGGGATGCGATGCGCTCCTGCATCGAGCGTGGGCTGAAGGTCGACGGCATCATGCCGGGTGGCCTCAAGGTGCGCCGCCGTGCGCGGCAGATCCATGACAAGCTGCAGGAGGAGTGGCGCAGCAACCGTATCAATCCGCTGCTCGCCAACGACTGGCTGAGCGTCTATGCGATGGCCGTCAACGAAGAGAATGCCGCCGGTGGCCGCGTCGTGACCGCGCCGACCAATGGTGCGGCCGGCGTCATTCCGGCGACGATCCGCTACTACGAGCATTTCCATGACGACTGGGACCAGAACGGCATTCGCGACTATCTGCTGACGGCTGCCGCCGTCGGCGGCATCATCAAGCACAATGCCTCGATCTCCGGCGCCGAAGTCGGCTGTCAGGGCGAGGTGGGTTCGGCGGCTGCGATGGCGGCTGCGGGGCTCGCCGCGGTCATGGGGGCGACGCCCGCCCAGATCGAGAATGCCGCCGAGATCGCGCTCGAGCATCATCTCGGCATGACCTGCGATCCAGTCGCCGGTCTCGTGCAGGTTCCCTGCATCGAGCGCAACGCGCTCGGCGCCGTCAAGGCGGTCACGGCGGCGTCGCTGGCGATCAAGGGTGACGGCCAGCATTTCGTGCCGCTCGATGCCTGCATCGAGACTATGCGCCAGACCGGATACGACATGAGCGAGAAGTACAAGGAAACCTCCACCGGAGGTTTGGCCGTCAACGTCGTGGAATGCTGAGTTTGTGGACTTGCGGCCGGTAGCGCTTGACGCTGCCGGTCAAAAGGATTTCAACACCAGCATGGCATTGCATCTCATCAAATTATGCGTCGGCGCAGACTCGATCGAGGATCTGCGCGAATGGGTCGCCGAGCGTTCGCTCCGGGCGATCGCCGTCGGCCTAGAACCGCATTCCGTCCACACCACCCGCATGGTCCCCAAGCGCGTCGATGAACTGCTCGACGGCGGATCGCTCTATTGGGTGATCAAGGGTCAGGTTCAGGCGCGGCAGAAGCTGCTGGGGATCGAGACATTCACGGATGGCGAGGGGATCGGCCGCTGCCATCTCGTTCTCGGCCCGGAGGTGATCGAAACCGCCGTTCAGCCGAAGCGGGCCTTCCAGGGATGGCGTTACTATCCGGAAGAAGATATTCCGCGCGACATGATGAGCCTCGGGGCCGGTGTCGCAGAAATGCCCGCGGACTTGCGCCGCGAGCTTTCGGAGCTTGGACTGCTTTAAGCGGTCAGCGCAGGCGCAGCATCACAGGCGATTTGCCGCCCGGGCATGTCACATGCAAATGGATGCGGGCTTCCGGCTGCGAATAGCGCCAGGCGCGCGCGCCATGGCAGAGCAGCAGATTGATCAGATCCTTGGTCTTGGCGGACTTAGCGCGCGGCTTCTGCAGGCCGATTTCGGCGAGGCGCAGAGCCGCCTCATGAAGCGGATGCAGGCCGATGCGGGCAGGCTTTCCTGCTGCGCGTGCTTCGGGCGGAAAGCCCGGTACATTTCCATTGATCGCCATAATATTCCCCGTACGCACTAACAATCGAGGTCACGAATTTCGGCGGGAGCCGCATACACCGGCCCTGCCGTGAACGGTGCCGTCAGAAACAGAACTGCCGGCACCGGAGAGATCATTGGGCAGCTGCCCAGCACTTGACGCCTGCGCGCTTCAGCGCCTTGCAGGCATTGACCGCATCGCGCTGGTCGTCGAAACCACCGAAGCGAGCGCGGTAAATCTGTTCGCCGTCATTGGCATAGGCGACGGCGAAGGGCTTGGCCGAACGCAGAGCCTTGCCGCCCTTGGTCTTGGCATTTTCCAGGAGGTCCATCGCAGCATCCTTGCTGGAGGAAACGCCGATCTGGACAACCCAGCCAGCCGGACCCTTCTCGGTGACGGCAGCAGGCGTTGCAGCGACCTTGGCAGCGGGAACCGAAGCGGTCGTCAGCTGATCAACGGAATTCTCTTCAGGCTGTTCCGGCATATAGGCGGGAGCAGGCGTGGGAACCGCGACATTGCCCTTGATCGCGACGGTCTTGACCTTGGTCGGCTGCGGCATCTCTGCCGGCTGTGCTGCGACCAGCGGGTTCTCGGACTTGACGGCAGGTGTATCAGTGTAAGCGGTCTGCGCGGCGGCGACTTCGTAACGGGCGGCCGGTGCCGGAGCGGTATGCGGCAGATCGATTTCGGAAGCTGCTGCGACCGGGATCTCGGGAGCGCGGGTCGGGGCCGGCTCGGCGATCAGCTTGGAACCGCCGCGGGTGGAAGCCTTCGGCAGGTAAGCGGCGATCAGCTTGCGCATCTGGTTGTCGCGGGCAGGGGTCGAAGCACCACCCATGACGACGCCGACGATCGAGCGGCCTTCGTCCTGCACGGAGCTGACGAGATTGAAGCCTGCAGCGCGGGTATAGCCGGTCTTGATGCCATCGACGCCGCGGACAGAGCCGACGAGGCGGTTGTGGCTGCGGATGGTGCGTGTGCCGAACTTGAAGCTCTGCGTGGCGAAATAGCCGTAATATTGCGGGAAGTGCTGGCGAAGCGCGATGCCGAGGCGAGCCTGATCGCGAGCCGTCGTCATCTGCGCGGTATTCGGCAGGCCGTTGGCGTTGCGATAGGTGGTGCGCGTCATGCCGAGCGCATGAGCCTTTGCCGTCATCATCTGCGCGAAGCGGTCTTCGCTGCCGCCGCCAAGAAGCTCGCCGAGCGCGGTTGCCGCGTCATTGGCAGAGAGCGTCACGAGGCCGAGAATGCCCTGTTCAACGGTGATCGAACCGCCAGCGCGAACACCGAGCTTGGTCGGCGCCTGGGCCGATGCATGCGGGGAGAAGGGGACGCGGGTATCGAGTGCGATGCGGCCCTGTTCGAGCGCCTCGAAGGTCATGTACAGCGTCATCATCTTCGTCAGCGATGCCGGATACTGAAGGCGATCGGCGTTCTCGCTGTAGAGGACGTTGCCGGTCTTGGCGTCGACGACGATGCCGGCATATTTCGGATTGGCAGCCTCGGCTTCGGCAGTGACCGACTCGGCCAGGAAGGCCGCAGTGGCGATTGCGAGCGCCGTAATCATCTTCACCAGAAAATGGCCGGACCGGGACGGAACAACGGAGGAGGCTGACCTTGACACTATTTCACTCTTCGCTTGCATTTCTGACAGTTTTGAACCGGATCGCGCGCCCCTCCGCGCCGACCGTTGTCTTCGGAAGTTACCGGGGCTGAGTTACCAATCCGTTTATGATTAATCGTTTCTTTCGCCACCAAGCTGCATTTTAGCGGCTTGTTGCAGAACGGGTCGCAAGGCGCGCCTCCACAAAGGTGCGAATAGCGGCATCAATATGGTCCCAGTCGTTCAAATGACGGCTGGAGAATCGGTAGAGCACGCTCAGATCCTTGCCGACCTTGATATCGCGCTGGCAGTCGCCGCTGGTGGCGGCCTCGGGTGAGTCGGGCAGGACGCAGCGGACAGCGTAATCGGGGGCGTTCTCGCGCGCTGCCGTCAGCAGCACCTCGCCGCTATAGCCGGCATCGGCGCGCAGACGGTGCAAAGTCAGGCCGTCGGCATAGGGAGCGGCCGCGCCATCCATCAGATGCGTATAGATCGGCTCGATGCGCCCCGACATGTCGCGCGACATGGTGCTCTGGGTGATCTGCAGGAAGATCAGGCCAGAGGACTGCGCGACGTCATCGAAGCGGGCGCGCTGTTCCTTGGTGTAGCCCTGCATTTCCGGCCAGGTGAGATAGAGATCGGCGCGCTCGGCGACGCCGCCGTGACGCTGGCTCGGGAATCGCAGAGTGTTTTCCGAAAGGTTCAGGGTGTCGCGGCCGATGGTGATGCTGACAGCTGCGGTGCTGTCGCTATTGCCGGCAAGCGTGATGTGGCGGCCGAACCAGCGTCCACCGACGCTGATCGCCACCGTCAGCAGCGCCAGGACGGCGACGACAGCTGTTAGCTTGATCAGGAAACCATTGGAGAGAAGCGGCGTCTCTTCCGCGGTAACATCGGAAGCGGGATGGCTCATGGCGGATCTTCAGTCGTTGACCGCCGCAAGAGAAACGTGAGCCGCCGGTGTCAGTGATGAATCTACCGGCATGATCGGGCGAGGGTGGTTAATATCGCACTAACCAAAGGACGGCTCTGCCCTACAAAAGAGGCGAGCCGCTCCCGGGACAGCGGGAGCGGCTCTGGGGCGCCGGTCGGGGACGGGGATGCGGGGGACTGACCGGAGCCTAGCCTTGGCCCGCCGGACTGGCCGGCGGAGTATTTCAGGTGTTAGCGAACGCTACCGACGGCGACCGCACGGCCATCCTGAAGCTTCATCCAGCGATTCGGATCATCCGAAGACTGACGCTTGAGGTAGGTGTATTCGGTATCGGCCCAGAGCATGACCTTGTTGCGCATGTTATCGAGAATGAAGTCGCCATGATCGGTGCGGACGGTGAGCACGGCGTGGCCTTCACCATTCGGTTGCAGCACGACGGTCATCAGCAGGTCGGAGGGCGATACGCCGGCATCGATCAGCAGCTTGCGCTTCAGCAGCGCATAGTCTTCACAGTCGCCGACGGTGCGCGGATAGGCCCAGCGCTCTTCGACCCCGTAGATTTCCATGTCGGTCATCGGCTGGATCGAGGAATTGACCTGGTAGTTGATCTTGAGGACCTGCTTCCAGCGATCTTCGGTCAGAAGCAGCGGACCGGCG
This sequence comes from Rhizobium sp. FG96, assembly GCF_057808655.1. Taxonomy (NCBI): domain Bacteria; kingdom Pseudomonadati; phylum Pseudomonadota; class Alphaproteobacteria; order Hyphomicrobiales; family Rhizobiaceae; genus Rhizobium; species Rhizobium sp. FG96. Next base: position 91,268 of record NZ_JBMDIL010000018.1, read on the forward strand.
TCGCCGGCGGGATTGCTGCAGTCTGCCGGGTTTTCCTTGCAGAACTGGTAGGCGCCGATCGGCGGGCTGGCATTGCCTGCGAGTGTCATGCTGCCGGGCGCCGCCTGTCCTAGGCCCGTCATCGTGATCATCATTACAGTGGCGATAAAGGCGCCCTTGATTGCGTTGAGCATTGTCGTTGTAGTCTCCCCGTTTGTTGGGAGGACAATGACACGCACGATTTTATCTCACGCAAAATTACGCCGTAAAATTAAGTGCTTAGTTGATTCAAAAGCGCGGAAAACTTGAAGAATATTTGACTCGAATGCGCATAAAAGACGCAGAAAATTCGAGGCGAATTTGAGTAAAATTGTTCCATTCCGGGATAGGTCTTCTGTGCCGAAATGGCGCTATTCCGGCGAAAGTCTTAACGCGACGCAGGCCGGATTTACGATTTCGTTACGAATTGAGTTGTTTCGGGAGGTGCCTGCTGAGGTGTCCGAAGATGCGGAATCGCTCAGATAGAGCGGTGAAAACGGCTGAAAACAGCGATTTCAGACGTTGCAGCGCCAAAATTATTTTTTGAGAAAATGCAGAATTTTTGCGGTGGCCGCGACGATTTCGGCGGAAATGCCAGCGTCGTCAGTCGAATGGGCGGCATTTTCGACGATGACAAGCTCGCTGCCTGGCCAGGATTGGTGCAATTCCCAAGCCGTAACCAGTGGTGCCTCGAGATCGAAGCGCCCCTGGATCAGGATTCCCGGTATGCCGGCAAGCGCTGCGGCACCCTGCAGCAGCTGCTGCTCGGACAGCCATGCATCGTGGTGGAAATAATGTGTGACGATCCGCGCACGGGTCAGCAGGTAGCGGGCATCCGCCCAGCGGCGCGGCAAGCCGTTCGGGTCGGCAAGCAGGATCGAGGCCGCCTCCCAACGATGCCACGCGACGGCGGCAGCCTGCCGTTCGGCCGGATTGGTGCTATTGAGCAGGCCGTGATAATAGGCGAGAGGGTCGAGATCGTCCGGGATCGACTGCGTGAAATCGGCGTATTCGCATGGGAAGAACCGCGCCATCCCGGTGCAGAGCCAGTCGATCTCGGAGCGGCGGGTGGTCGTGATACCGGCAAGCACCATGGCGGCGACGTGGCGGGGATGCGACTCTGCATAGGCGAGCGCGAGCGTCGTGCCCCAGGAATTTCCGAACAGCACGAATCGTTTGACGCCGAGATAGGCACGCAGCCGCTCGATGTCGGCGACCAGATGCCAGGTCGTGTTGCCGGAGAGGTCGCAATCCTGATCAGCCGCATTCGGCAGGCTGCGGCCGCAGTTGCGCTGATCCAAGAGGATGATGCGGTAGACCGACGGATCGAAATAGCGGCGCGCTCCGGTCGAGCAGCCGGATCCGGGTCCGCCGTGGAGAACCAGAGCAGGAATGCCGTCCGGATTGCCGCAGCATTCCCAATAGAGCCGGTTGCCGTCGCCGGTATCCAGCATGCCGTGATCATAGGGCTCGATGTCGGGAAATAGCTCAGCCATCAAAAAAGCCGCCTTTTGCGAGGCGGCTGTATTCGTCGATGACGGTGACAGGACGATGACGTCTCAGAGAAATTCGCGCAGCGTCTCTCGGGACTGGAGCGACAGGAACTCCAGCGCCACGCCTTCGGAGAAGTGGCGAACCACGCGGCCGCGCATATTGCCGAGGCGGACGGCAGAGCCGAGCGGCGGACGGGCTTCGACATCGACGGCAGCGCCGGACAGCGAAAGGTCCATTATGCGGCAGACATAACGCGTGCCGTCTTCGAGCGTCAGTTCGCTCTTCGTCTCGCGCGGCGTCAGACGGTCGTGGCGGCGATCTTCGGGAAGGCCGAGCTCGTGCTTGTTGGCAAGCCAGGTCAGCTGCGCGGCAAGCTTTTCGCGCTTACGCTCGGTCGCATTGATCGACATCGTGAAGCCGCGGGCATCGACGGTCTGGACATGACCTTCGACACGGCCGAGATGATCGATATAGGCGACAACGCGTTCATTGGAGCGAGGGCGGCCGATGCAGGTGACGTACATATCGCCCGGCGACATGTCGATAACCATGCATTCGTACTCTTCGTAATTCGCAAGCATCAGGCGGCCCTGCATATTGATGGGCACGCGCTGAAAAACACCCTGTTCAGGGCGCGGCGCTCTCTGCGTCTGGGCTTGCTGGAACGAGTGCATGAAAGCGCTTCTTTATAAAATGATATGCTGGGATCATTACCCGCAACACATTAACAGAAGGTTGTCTGACTGCCCCTGATTACAGCTTCCGGAATGGGTTCCGGTTGTATCGTTCCGGGACAGTCAGCGGGCGCCTGAACCAGGACGGAACGAAGAGACGACGCGGCCGAGAATTCCGGCCAAACCCTGCTGGCGCGGCGTGCGCGGAGCGGCGGGCCAGACGCCGTCGGGTGCCCCCTGGAAGCTGCGCAACGCCCGGCAGCGATCGAGAACCAGGAAGTCGAGCGGCACGACTTCGAGCCAGGTTGCAACGGTCATCGCGGCAATGACGCCAAGCATCCGCTCGCAGTTACCATCTTCCGAGCGCAGCGGCATGAGCGCGATCTCGAAAGCGGCGCGATGGCCGGCGGTGCTATAACCGGTGGCATTGATCAGGGCAGGCATCGTGTGGCGCATGGCGCCGGCAATGGTGGCTTCGATCGTCGCGCTATATCCATCGCCGAAGAGATCCGAGAAGCTTTCGTCGCGCAGATCGCGGCCGAACAGGTCCGAAATCTTGGCTCCCGCGAGGCGGAAAGTGATGATGTCGTCGCCGCTCTTTTCGAGGATGAAAAGGCTTGGCAGGAAGTGACCCAAACTGGACGGCTCGATCTGCGACTTCAACGGCGCTTCGCCGGCGCCGCGCAAGCGGTTCCAGTAGTCGTAAACATCGATGACGGTCTGATGACGCACGGGACACCCAATCTGTTTCATTACAGTCCAGAAACGGGCCTTCATGGCCCATCTGAGGTTTACCCTGCGGGTTTCATGCCAGTTCGGAGCCGTTAAGGTTAAAGAAGGGTTTCGATTGTGCTGGTGCAGGCTTCATGGGACTGTCGCTCATCACTTCGGCAACGAAGTTCAGCACACAAACTCATCGGGCACGGGGTCATCCCCGGGGGACGCTCGGCCGCCGTCCGGTTCTTCCGGACGGCTTTTTTTTTGCCCGGCGCTCCTGTAAGGCTTTGGCCTTCAAAGGCGAGGGCAAAGATGGACGATCAATCGGCGGGACGGCAGGTCAACGAGGAAGAACGGATTCCAAAGCGAGAGCCGATCTTCAATCTGCCGGGCATTCTCGTCGCGACGCTCGCGCTGCTCGCCATCATCTATGCCGTCCAGACGCTGGTTCTTTCCGATCAGGCTGTCGAGTGGCTGCTCGTCACCTTCGGCTTCATCCCCGCCCGCTATGTCATGCCGCTTACGGAGCAGGGGCTGGAGTGGCTCTGGAGCCCTGTGACCTATTCGCTGCTCCACGGCAGCATCGAACATATCCTCTTCAACGGCCTGTGGCTGATGGCCTTCGGTGCGCCGGTGATCCGGCGAATCGGTGTCGCCCGCTATCTGGCCTTCTGGATTCTTTCATCCATCGCCTCGGCAGCACTTCATGCCGCCTTGAACTGGGGCGATCCGACCTTGCTGATCGGCGCTTCGGGGGTGATTTCCGGCCTGATGGGCGCGGCCTGCCGCTTTGCCTTCCCGGCTCAGGCGCGCGCCGGCGTGCCGGCGCATCTCAATCCGCGGCTGTCGATCGCCGAGACTTTCCGCAGCCGCACCGTCATCGTCTTCACGCTGTTCTGGCTGCTCGGCAATGCGCTGATCGCCGTCGGCGTGCCGCTGATCGGTGACGGCAGCCAGGCGATCGCCTGGGATGCGCATATCGGCGGCTTCGTCTTCGGATTCTTCCTGTTTCCGCTTTTCGACCGGGCTCTACCGCCTTCGGACGAGGAGCCCGAGGAACCGGCCGTATTGCAATCTTGAGCGTTGAAGTGCACCATTCCAACTGATCCGCGCTGGGAGGAGAGACCGCCGCGGATGCCTGTGAACAGTATAGTGTTTCCACTTACGACATAGGAGGTTGTGAATGTCCAATACCGTAAAGGCCATCCTCGATCTGAAGGGCCGCGACGTCGTCACGGCCGGTCCGAACACGACCGTCGCGGAGGCTGCCAAGGTGCTCAGCCAGAAGAAAATCGGCGCGATCGTCGTGGTCGGGGTGCAGGGAAAGATTTCCGGCATCTTCACCGAACGTGACGTCGTCAATGCGATTGCCAAGTCCGGCAAGGACTGTCTCGATCAGCCGGTGGCTTCGCTGATGACATCGAAGGTCTTCCGCTGCCATGAAGAATCGACGGTCAACGAACTGATGGAGCTGATGACCAGCAAGCGCTTCCGCCATGTTCCCGTCGAAACCAACGGCAAGCTTGCCGGGATCATTTCGATCGGTGACGTGGTGAAGACCCGCATTGCGGAAGTCGAGCGCGAGGCCGAGGAGATCAAAGCCTATATTGCAGGGTAAAGAGGTTGCCGGCCGCCATCAGCCGTGGCCGGCGAACACTTCCTGCATTCTCTTGAGTTCTGGAAGCCTGATGGAGGCTTCCTCGTAGCCGCGCTCGATTGCTTCGCCGGCGCGATGGAACTCGGACAGCCCGATATCGCTGAGCCGCGGATGGAGCGAAATGTCCGGCGGATCGCCGGCGAGGCGGGCGCGTGAAATCCTGTCCTGGATGATGTTGAATGCCTGGACCATGACGCCGGTCATGCCGAGGCGCGTATAGGGCGTTTCCTCGCGCTTCTGCACTTCCTGTGCCGTCAGCCCGGCATTGTGCTTGACGACCGCCGAGCGGCCGAAGAGGTCGTAATTCAGGTTGACGGCGCAGACCAACGGCTGCTCATAGCTGCGGCAGACGGAGACCGGGACAGGATTGACGAGCGCGCCGTCGACCAGCGTTCGGTTGTTGCTGCGGATCGGCTCGAAGATGCCAGGCAGGGCGTAGGAAGCGCGCAGCGCCGTGATCAGCGAACCGTTCGAAATCCAGACCTCGTGGCCGGTATTGACCTCTGCCGCGACGGCGACGAAGGGACGGTCGAGATCCTCGATATTCAGCCCCTCCAGATGCTCGGCCATGCGCTTCGTCAGCCGCATGCCGCCGAAGAGACCGCTGCCACCGATCGTCAGATCGAGCAGGCTGGCGATACGGCGCATGGTGAGCGAGCGGGCGAACTCCTCGAGCTCGTCGAGCTTTCCGGCGAGATAGCAGCCGCCGACAAGGGCGCCGATCGAGGTGCCCGCGATCATGCCGATCTCGATACCGGCTTCATCGAGCGCGCGCAGCACGCCGATATGGGCCCAGCCGCGCGCAGCACCGCCGCCGAGCGCGAGAGCGATCTTGGCTTTCTTCTGGGGCAGGGGCGAGATAGGCGGAACGGTCATGTCGGGCAATGTGGAAGATGCACCGGAATCGGATGTGCCAGCCTCAGAGCCTTGACGGTGCAAACTCCAGTTCAGCATGGCGTGCCTCCTCCCGGCAGAACACTGTGGTCTTCTAACTGTGTCCCTCTTCCCTTTCCAAATCGTATATAGCGGGCGAAACTGACCCAATAAGAGGCAAAATGCCCCAGTTTTGCGCTATTTCTTGTAGACGTCAGCCGGGTCGAAATGGCGCTCGTCATCGACGATGTCGAGCATCGGCTTTCCATCCTGCAGCGATACGGTGCGGTAAAAACAGGAACGGCGGCCAGTATGGCATGTCGCGTCGTGACCGGCGACCTCTACTTTCAGCCAGATGGCATCCTGATCGCAATCGGTACGGATCTCCCTGACCGTCTGGACATTGCCCGACGTTTCACCCTTCAGCCAGAGCTTGCCGCGCGAGCGGCTGAAATAGTGGGCCTTGCCGGTCTGGATGGTGAGCGCCAGCGCCTGGGCGTTCATATGCGCCACCATCAGCAGCTCGCCGTCGTTGATATCCGTGACGATGGCGGTGATCAGGCCGCGATCGTCGAAGCGGGGGGTGAAGTCCCCCGCGTCCTCAAGTTCGGATTTGTCGTCTGAAGGCGCGTTGAAGGCGAAGGGCGTCATCGATCGGCTCTCTCTATGGAGCCGGATCAGCGGCCCCGTACCATGGACATGAATCGCGCCTGTTCGGCGGGCTCGGACTTGAAGGTCCCAGTAAAGGTTGTCGTCAATGTGGTCGAACCCTGCTTCTGCACACCGCGCATCGCCATGCACATATGTTCGGCTTCGATCATGACCGCGACACCGCGCGGACGGAGCGTTTCGTCGATCGCTTTCGATATCTGCGCCGTCATGGTTTCCTGTGTCTGCAGGCGGCGGCCGAAGATCTCGACGGTGCGGGCGATCTTCGAGAGACCGAGCACCTTGCCGTCGGGCAGATAGGCCACATGCGCCTTGCCGATGATCGGCACCATGTGATGTTCGCAATGCGAGAAGAACGGAATGTCCTTCACCAGCACCATGTCGTCATAGCCGGCAACCTCCTCGAAGGTGCGGCCGAGGACGTCTTCGGCGTCCATGTCGTAGCCGGCGAAGAGTTCACCATAGGCCTTTGCAACACGCGAGGGGGTGTCGAGCAGGCCTTCGCGCGCCGGATCGTCGCCCGCCCAGCGGAGCAGGGTGCGGACGGCCTCTTCGGCTTCCTTTTGGGTGGGGCGGTTGGAATCGCGGCTGTTGTTCGGAAAATTCTTTACGATGGCGTCCATACTGTTCAAGTCTCCTGATCCGCTGTCATGCGGACCCGTCTTCGGACTCGCCACTGGTATTCCCTTCAGGAATTTTTGCACCTTTGGCAGGCTCCGGGGCTTTCGGGGCGATGGCCCTTCCGGCACGGTTTCCCAATCAAACTTACCGGGGGCCATTGCATTTTCGTGGCCCTCGAACGACATACATATAGGAAGACAGCGTCTTCATGTAAGTATCCTAACACGACACGGTGTGTTTTTTGTTTAAGATACAATGGCCACTAAGCGAGCCGGTCCGCGGAACTCTGGAGCGGAATTGATCATGGACGAGATCTACAACAGCAAAATCCTCGAATTCGCAGGCAATATTCCGCGCATCGGCAGTCTCGATGATGCCGATGCCAGCGCTCAGGCGCATTCGAAGCTCTGTGGTTCCAAGGTGAAGATCTGGCTGAAGATGGATGGCGATACCGTCAGCGACTTCGCCCATGACGTCAAAGCCTGCGCCCTTGGCCAGGCATCCTCATCGGTGATGGCGCGCCATGTCGTCGGCGCCACTGCCGTCGAGTTGCGCAAGGCGCGCGAGGACATGCTCGCCATGTTGAAGGCTGACGGCGAGGGGCCGGAGGGCCGTTTCGAGGAGATGCGCTATCTGCGTCCGGTCAAGGATTACAAGGCCCGCCACGCCTCCACCATGCTCACCTTCGATGCCGTCGTCGATGCGATCGGCCAGATCGAGGCGAAGCGTGCCGAGATGGCGGACGCCTGAGCCGATGTGCGAATTCTGCGCCCTTCAGCATGATGATGAAGACGAAGGGGGTGCCGCGGCTCCCCCGCCGAAGGCCAAGCGCTTTTCGCGAAACTATTCGGGCCGCTTTTCGAAGACGCCCGGCCGGCTGTTCGGCATGGGCTTCATCCGCCTCTACCAGCTGGCGCTTTCAGGCTTCATCGGCAATTCCTGCCGGCATATTCCGACCTGCTCAGAGTACGGCTACGAGGCGATCGCCCGGCATGGCCTGTGGGCCGGGGGCTGGATGACGCTGTTTCGTGTCGGGCGTTGTGGTCCAGGCGGCACGAGCGGGCTGGACCCGGTGCCCGAGGCGCTTGAGACGCGGTTCCATTGGTGGACGCCGTGGCGCTATCTGGCATTTGGTCGGAAGGCGGCATGACGACTTATGTTGCGCTGCTGCACAGCATCGTTATTGCGCCCGGCAAGCGGGTGGTGATGGCGGATTTGCGCGACATGGCATCCTCGCTCGGCTACCGCAATCCACGCACGCTGGTTTCGACCGGCAATATTATCTTCGAAACGCCGGAGTCACCGATCGGTGAAATTGAAACCAAGCTCGAGGCCGCATTTCGCGAAAGGTACGGCAAACCGGTCGATATCATAGCACGGACCGGTACAAGCTGGCAGCGGCTGGCGCGATCGAACCCGTTTCCTGATGGCGAGGGCAGCCAGGTGATCATCCGGGTGATGCGCGCGGCGCTTGAGCGGCCGGCATTCGAAAAGCTGAAACCCTATGCCGATCCGAGCCAGCGGCTGGCGCTTGTCGATGGCGATCTCTGGATCGATTTTGCCGGAAAGCCGAGCGAATGGAAGCTCCTGTCGGCGCTGACGACCAAGCGGATGGGAGCGGGCACGCTGCGCAACTGGAACACCGTTCGGGGCATTGCCGATCTCATCTAGCAGCCCGCTCATCCTTTACTAAAAGACCAAATCCGACTATCACGCGGCAGCGCTTGCGTACGGACGCTTTCGCTTCATTTGCAACCACCCGCATTCGTTGGCGGGACTGGACAAGGAGAATATCGATATGTCCCAATCCGTTTCCCTGACTTTCCCTGATGGCAATGTGCGCGAGTTCGCGGCCGGTACGACCGGCAAGGACGTTGCCGAATCCATTTCCAAGTCGCTGGCCAAGAAGTCCGTCGCGATCGCGATCGACGGCGTTGTGCGCGACCTGTCCGATCCCGTTGTCGACGGCAAGATCGAGATCATCACGCGCAGCGATGAGCGCGCGCTGGAGCTGATCCGCCACGATGCCGCCCACGTCATGGCCGAAGCCGTGCAGGAACTCTGGCCCGGCACGCAGGTCACCATCGGTCCGGTGATCGAGAACGGCTTCTATTACGACTTCGCCAAGAACGAGCCCTTCACGCCTGACGATCTGCCGAAGATCGAAAAGAAGATGAAGGAGATCATCGCCCGGAACGCGCCCTTCACCAAGCAGGTCTGGTCGCGTGAAAAGGCGAAGGAAGTATTTGCCGCCAAGGGCGAGCAGTACAAGGTCGAACTCGTCGATGCGATCCCCGAAGGACAGGATCTGAAGATCTACTATCAGGGCGACTGGTTCGACCTCTGCCGCGGCCCGCATATGGCGTCGACCGGTCAGATCGGCACGGCCTTCAAGCTGATGAAGGTTGCCGGTGCATACTGGCGTGGTGACAGCAACAACGCCATGCTGTCGCGCATCTACGGCACGGCTTTCGCCGAGCAGTCGGAACTCGACAACTACCTGCATATCCTCGCCGAAGCCGAGAAGCGCGACCACCGCAAGCTCGGCCGCGAAATGGACCTGTTCCATTTCCAGGAAGAGGGTCCAGGCGTGGTTTTCTGGCATGGCAAGGGCTGGCGGATGTTCCAGTCGCTGACCGCCTATATGCGCCGCCGCCTGGCCGGCACCTATGAAGAGGTCAACGCGCCGCAGGTTCTCGACGCCTCGCTCTGGGAGACCTCCGGTCACTGGGGTTGGTACCAGGAGAACATGTTTGCGGTGAAGTCGGCCTATGCCTTCACGCATCCGGAGGACAAGGAAGCGGATAACCGCATCTTCGCGCTGAAGCCGATGAACTGCCCGGGTCACGTGCAGATCTTCAAGCACGGCCTGAAGTCCTACCGCGAACTGCCGATCCGCCTTGCCGAGTTCGGCAACGTGCACCGTTACGAGGCCTCGGGCGCTCTGCATGGCCTGATGCGCGTGCGCGGCTTCACGCAGGACGACGCGCATGTGTTCTGCACCGACGAGCAGATGGCGGCGGAATGCCTGCGCATCAACGACCTGATCCTCTCGGTCTACGAGGACTTCGGCTTCAAGGAGATTGTCGTCAAGCTCTCCACCCGTCCGGAAAAGCGCGTCGGCACCGATGCCCTCTGGGATCGCGCCGAAAGCGTGATGATGGACGTGCTGAAGACGATCGAGGCGCAGTCCGAGGGACGCATCAAGACCGGCATCCTGCCGGGCGAGGGCGCCTTCTACGGTCCGAAGTTCGAATATACCCTGAAGGACGCCATCGGCCGTGAATGGCAGTGCGGCACGACGCAGGTCGACTTCAACCTGCCGGAACGCTTCGGTGCCTTCTACATCGACAGCAATTCGGAGAAGACCCAGCCGGTGATGATCCATCGCGCCATCTGCGGCTCGATGGAGCGCTTCCTCGGCATTCTGATCGAGAACTTCGCCGGTCACATGCCGCTCTGGATCGCGCCGCAGCAGATCGTCGTGGCGACGATCACCTCGGAAGCCGATGGCTACGGCCAGGAAGTTGCCGATGCGCTGCGTGACGCCGGTCTGAACGTGACGACCGACTTCCGTAACGAGAAGATCAACTACAAGGTCCGCGAACATTCTGTAACGAAAGTTCCTGTGATCATCGTCTGCGGCAAGAAGGAAGCGGAAGAGCGCACCGTCAACATCCGCCGTCTCGGCAGCCAGGAACAGACCTCCATGACGCTCGATGCGGCGATCGAAAGCCTGACCTGGGAAGCGACGCCGCCGGATGTGCGCCGCAAGATCGAAGCGAAGAAGGCCAAGGCTGCCTGATCGCTTCCGGTTGAAGCAAACAGATGAAAAAGGGGCGGCACTCGCGAGAGGGCCGCCCCTTTGATTTTCATATTCCGAGAACGGTGACGCTTGGCGGCGTGAAATCCTTGATCCCCAACTTCGGCCAATCGCATTTGCGGTCAAACTTGGCCTTCGATACCGTCCGCATGCATTTCGGGTCGGTCTTGAAGGCATATCCGGGCAAACTGACGTACTTGACACTCGGCGCACAGAGCGCGAGCGCGATACACATCGTCAATGCCGCGCAGATGGTCCGCATGGGACACCTCCTTCGTTCGGCATGACTTCTCGATACGGAACCCCTCCGTACGCGCAACCATCGCATGTCCGGATACAGGCTTCCATTCGCCTAATCGGATGCGGCGACGCGGGGCGCGGGCTATGCGCTGATCATCGGGATGGGCGAGGGGAATGCTCCGTTCAGACGAGCGAACGGCCGGTCAATCGGCGTCTGCGCCGTCCGATCCGCTGCTCGGAACGAGCTGGTCGTAGGACGGGAGCGGTGCCTGGGCGGAGTTCTGCGGTGGCTCGCCCGCAGCCGCCGGCTGCGGCTCGGGCTGGACGGTGGTCGCAGCGCTATCCGGCTCCTGCGGCTGAACGTCCTTCATGAGAACTTCGACATCGGTATTCTTGCCGGCTGCGACCTTGAAGTCGCGCTGGTAGATCTTGTCCTTGTTACGGGCGACGGCGGAATATTCGCCTTCGGCCAGAACCATCGTTGGGAAGGCGCTGACGCTTTCGCCGACGCTGTCGCCGGCCGCCGTCAGGATCGACCAGGCCGTATCGGCGATCGCTTCGCCACCGGCTTCAGAGACGAGCTTGAAGGTGATCTGCGCCGCGCGGTGCTGGATCGTCGCTTCCGTCAGTTTGCCGGCTTCGACCTGGATGTCGGCGCGGATGACGGCGTTGACGTCGCCATATTCGGAGACGACGTGATAGGTGCCGGCATTGAGGCGCACGACGGTGTTCGGCGAAACGTCGGCCATGACGAGGCCGCGCTCACCGTCGTCGCGCACTTCCGAGGAATAGATCGAGAAGCTCAATTGCTCCGGGCGGATGCGAACATCGGAACCGGAGACGGCGTTGAGCAGCAGACCACCGGCATCGAGCACCATGACCTGCTTGTCGACGGCGCCGCTATCGGGAACGTTGACCTTCTTGGTGACGCCGGCGCGGCCGAAGGAGACGTTGACGAAATAGTCGCCGGGGGCGAGCTGGAAGGCGGCGGAACCGCCCTTGGCGCTGGCGATCAGCGGCAGCTTGCCGTCGGCACCGGCAATCGGACTGAAGACATACCAGGAAAGGCCGTCCTCGACCGGCTGGCCGTCGGCGGTCAGTTTGGCTTCCATGGGCACTTCATGCAGCAGGGCGCCCGGAGGCGTTGTGCCCGGCGCGATGAAGGCGTTGAGCTTCGGCATCTTGGACGTCGTGTCGAGCTGCTTGAAGTCCTTGAACGCTTCCTGCGCGCCTGCCGAAAACGGCAAGGCGATCACCAGTGCAAGCGCAAGGGCGAGCCGCGCGAAGGGCAAAATGCCGGTCATGTGTTTCCTGGACAGATTGACTTTAGAAATCACAGGGGCCACTTCAAGACCAACCCGATGGCAAATTCAAGACCCATCCCCCTCGCTGTCCCGAAATTGAAAGTTTCTCCCGCATGAAATCCGATATCAAGCTGATCGATTACCTCAACGTGCGCCGCTCCATCCCTGCGTTCCAGATGTGCGAGCCGGGTCCGGAGAAGGCCGAGATCGAGGAAATCCTCCGCCTGTCGTCGCGCGTTCCCGATCACGGCAAGCTCGCCCCCTGGCGCTTCATCGTCTATCGCGGCGAAGAGCGCGTGCGGATCGGCGAGGAGCTTCTGAAGCTCGCGCTCGAAGCCAAGCCTGATCTCTCCGACGAAATGATCCAGGTCGAGCGGACGCGCTTCACGCGCGCTCCTGTTGTCGTCGCGATCGTCAGCAAGGCAGGCCCGCATTTCAAGATCCCTGAATGGGAACAGGTGATGTCGGCGGGCGCACTTTGCCTCAACGTCATCTTCGCCGCCAATGCGCATGGCTGGGTGGCGAACTGGCTGACGGAATGGTTTGCCTTCGACGAGCGCGCCTATCCGCTGCTCGGCGTCCAGCCGGGCGAGAAGATCGCCGGCTTCATTCATATGGGCTCGTCCGAGTTTCCGCCGGTCGAGCGGCCGCGTCCGGAACTGACCGAGACCGTTACCTGGGTCGGCGGAGACACGTGATGTTCTACCCGACCGATACCAACAAGCATGGGCTGGCGCACGATCCCTTCAAGGCGATCGTCGCGCCGCGGCCGATCGGCTGGATCGGCACAAAGGGCACGGATGGTTCGCTGAACCTCGGCCCGTATTCCTTCTTCAACGCGATTTCAGACCGCCCGAAGCTGGTGATGTTTTCCTCCAGCGGGCGCAAGCACAGCCAGCAGAATGCCCGCGAGACCGGTGTCTTCACCTGCAGCTTCGTCAGCCGCAATCTCGTCGACCAGATGAACCAGTCGTCCGCGACCGTACCTTATGGTGTCAACGAGTTCGAATTCTCCGGGCTGACGGCCAAGCAGGGGGAGATCGTCGACGCGCCCTATGTCGCCGAGGCATTTGCCGTCCTGGAGTGCAAGGTGACCGAGATCATCGAGCCGAGGGGCCTGTCCGGTGAGCCCTCCGAGAATGTCATGGTGATCGGCGAAGTCGTCGGCATCCACATCGATGAGACGATCATCCGCGAGGGCCGTCTCGACATGGCGATCGCCCGGCCGGTGGCGCGCATGGGCTATATGGACTACGCAGAAGGCAGCGACGTCTTCGAACTCATCCGCCCCAAGACGCCCTGACGCGGCCCGCGCAAGGGTTAATGAATATGGTGAACCAATCATAAACCATTTGCCGGTAGCGTTCTCAGAACAAGAGGGACGTGAAGGAATCACGTTCCGCAGACTGGGGCGTAATGGTGATTGTAGAGGCATTCCTTCGCTGGGTCGAAACCGCCAAGTCCGGTGACCGGGCACGAGCGGCCAGCGCCCTTGGCCGGGCCTATCTCCAGTCCGAGATGCAGCCTGAAGAGCGCAAGGCCGCCGAGATGGCGATGACCTTCCTGCTCGACGATCCCTCGCCGAAAGTCCGCCTTGCCCTTGCCGAAGCCATCGCCTGGTCCGGCGAGGCGCCGCGGTCGCTGATCCTGGCGCTTGCCGAAGACCAGCCTGAAATTGCCTGCCATGCCGTTACCTGCTCGCCGCTGCTGACCGATTCCGATCTTGTCGATCTGGCCGGTCGTGGCAGCGACGTGACGCGCATGCTGATCGCTGCACGCAGCGCGGTGTCGCGGGCCGTCTGCGCCGCCCTTGCCGAAGTCGGCGGGGAAGAGGACGTTCTGTGCCTTCTGGAAAACGAGGGCGCAGCGATCGCGCCGCTTTCCCTGAAGCGTATTGCCGAACGGCTCGGCGACTGCTGCGATATCCGCAACCTGCTTCTCGATCGCGACAGCCTGCCGGCCGATGCCCGCCAGCTTCTGACGCAGCATGTCAGCGATGCGCTTGTGGCGCTGCCGCTCGCGCAGGCCGCCATCGGCATCAACCGCCTGCAGCGTATCAGCCGCGAGGCGACGCAGTCTGCCGTCGTGTCGATCGCCGGAGAGATCCAGCCGCGTGAGATCGACGATCTCGTCGAGCATCTGCGCGCCCACGGCCATCTGACACCGTCCTTCCTGATGCATGCGCTATGCTCTGGGAAGGTCGATTTCTTCGCGGGCGCCGTCGTCAACCTGACGGGCTGCAGTGAAAAGCGGGTCCGCTCGATCCTGGCGACCGGCCGTATGCATGCGGTCCGGGCTCTTTACGAGACTGCGGGGCTAACCCGCGAGATCAGCACCATTTTCGTCGAGGCGACGCTGCTCTGGCGCGAGGCGTCGCGCAAGGCTTCGGGCACGATGCTCTCTACGATCTGCGGACGGCTGCTCGAACGCTTCCGCCATCACGGCGCCCATGACGCCGTCAAGGAGCTACTCGACATGGTCGAGAAACTGCACATCGCCGAGCAGCGTCAGTCGGCGCGCGCCTATGCCTCTCAGGCAGCGCTTGTCGCCGCCTAGTCGGTCAGCCGCTGGGCGACCCAGGAATATCCATTCGAAACGAAATGAACGGGCTTGGCGAGTGTCGCCTTGATGCCTTCTCCTGTCGGCAGGCCAGCGCGGACGCGCTCGGCAACCCTTATAGCGTAGGCGCGAAGGCCGGTTGGCTGCGGCTGTTCGGCGGCTGGAGCCGCGGCCGTTGCCTGCGCTTCAAGCTTTGCCGTCTCGGGAGCGGTTACGGGCTTGGGTTCCTCGCAGACGGCGATAACCGTCGGATACTTGGCGTTGGTGAAGCCCTTCAGCTGCCGTTCCGACTCGGCATCGCACATCGCCACCGTCTGCCAATGCTTGTCGACCGTCGCCACGTAATTGCACTGGGTGACGGAATCGTTGCACCCGAAGATGGTCATGGCGATGAGGACGGCTTGCATATCCGGGATCCCTGGCTATTGAAACTGATGATCTTAGACGTTCCAATTCCAACGGAATAAAGGCGGCTGCATTACCATTTCGTCATGCAAGCCAGCCGCGAAAGCAGGAGCCGCATGACCGTTACCATCGCCCTCGAATCGCCGCGCCAGCCTGAGGTCGTGCGCCTGCTCGACCTGTCAGATGCCTATGCGGCCTCGCTCTATCCGGCAGAGAGCAACCATCTCGTCGATCTCTCGACGCTGGAGAATCCTTCGGTGAGCTTCTTCGTGGCGCGCCATGACGGCGCTGTCGTCGGCTGCGTGGCGCTCGTCGAGGCGGGTGACGGCACCGCCGAGATCAAGCGAATGTTCGTCGATCCGCAAGCGCGCGGGCTGCGAGTGGCGAGCCGGCTGATGGATGAACTCGAGACACAGGCGAGCAGGCGCGGTCTCGGCGCAATCCGGCTCGAGACCGGGATCCGCCAGCCCGAGGCGATCGGTCTTTATCGCAAGTATGGCTATGTCGAGATTGAACCGTTCGGGTCCTACCAGCCGGACCCACTCAGCCTGTTCATGGAAAAGCGGCTCGACTGATCAGCCGTCGGCCGCGCGCTGCGAAGGCGGCGCCTGTTCGTCGATGATGATTTCGGGGCCGCTGCCGCTCTGATCCGAGGTGCGGACCTCGTGCATCCATTCACGCCAGATCGCGACGAGCAGCGCCATCAGCACCGGGCCGATGAAGAGCCCGAGGAAGCCCATAGTTTTCACGCCACCGACGAGACCGAAGAAGGTCGGCAGGAACGGCAGCTTGATCGGGCCGCCGACGAGCTTGGGGCGGAGCGTCTTGTCGACGATGAAGAGCTCGACGCTGCCCCAGATGAAGAGGCCGGCGCCGGCAAAATGCGAGCCGCTGGCGACGAGATAGACCGAGACCAGCGTGAAGGAGAGCGGCGCGCCGCCCGGGATCAGCGCCATGATGCCGGTGAGAACGCCGAGCGTGACGGGCGAGGGGACGCCGGCGATCCAATAGGCGATGCCAAGCACGATGCCTTCGCCGATGGCGATCAGCGTCATGCCCATGACGGTCGAGCTGATCGTCGCCGGCACGACGCGGGAAATGCGCTCCCAGCGGTTCGGCAGAATGCGCTCGCCGAGCATGTCGATCTGTTTCGAGAAGGACGCGCCATCGCGATAGACGAAGAACAGCGCGATCAGCATGAAGAGCAGCGTCAGCAGCAAGTGGAACGAGGCGCCGCCGGCGGCAAGGACCGCGCGGTAGATATTGCCGATATTGGCGCCGCTGACGGCCTGGATGACTTCACCCATCGAGCCCGGGCTGCCGATATATTTCGTCCAGAGCTCGTCGATGTAGGGACCGGCGAAGGGCAGGGCGAGGATCCATTGCGGGGTCGGGGCGCCCATGCGGTTGGCGCGGATCGCCCAGGCGACCCATTCGCGGACTTCTCCGGTCGTATAGGTGACGGCAAAGACGATCGGGATGACCAGGAACGTGACGATCAGGATGATCGCCACCGTCGCCGCAACGGTGGTATTGCCGCCGACGCGGGCCAGCAGCTTGCGATAGAGCGGCCAGCTGGCAAAGCCGATGACCAGCGCGGCGAGAACCGGGACGACGAAGCCGTAAAAGAAATAGACGCCGGCCGCGACGATCAGAATCAGAAGCCAGCGGGCAGCCGAAATCGAGGGAATGAGAGGCGTGCGGGCAGGCGCGGACGGACCAAGCCACCGCGGCTCGCCTGGCAGTTTGTTTTTATTCGAGAGGCTCACGTCGTTCCCTGCTTTTCTTCTCAACCACGGATATGGGCCATCGTGCCACCGGACGCAAGCATTTCGGCCAGGAAATACCCGTTGGTCCGGTCGCGCCAAGGACCATGCCGCGGTTGGCATAGCGCTTCGTGCTGAAGGCAGTGTGACGGCAATTTCCTGCCAGAGTGTTGATCGCCGGACAAAAGATCATGCAGGCTATGCAACGAGAAATCGCAACGGCATGGAAACGCCAAACGAAAACAGCGCGACGGACAGAACCGTCGCGCTGTTTCGAGAGCCCTGAAGACTGTGTCTCAGATATCGAGATTATCGGCGAAGGCGGCGCGATCCTGGATGAAGCGGAAGCGGGCTTCCGGCTTCGTGCCCATGAGATCGTCGACGGCCGTGCGTGTACCCTCGAAATCGACTTCGTCGATCAGCACGCGCAGCATCGTGCGCTTGCTCGGATCCATCGTCGTTTCCTTGAGCTGTGCCGGCAGCATTTCGCCGAGACCTTTGAAGCGGCTGATCTCGACCTTCTTGCCCTTGAACTCTGTGGCGATCAGTTCGGCGCGATGGGCGTCGTCGCGAGCATAGGCCGACTTGGCGCCCTGGCTGATCTTGTAGAGTGGCGGAACGGCGAGGAACAGGTGACCGCCGCGCACGAGCTCCGGCATTTCCTGGTAGAAAAAGGTGATCAGCAGCGAAGCGATATGCGCGCCGTCGACGTCGGCGTCGGTCATGACGATGACGCGCTCGTAGCGGAGATCTTCTTCGCGATACTTCGATCGCGTGCCGCAGCCGAGCGCCTGGACGAGGTCCGAAAGCTGCTGGTTGGCACCGAGCTTTTCGCGGCCGGCGCTGGCGACGTTGAGGATCTTGCCTCGCAACGGCAGGATCGCCTGATTGGCGCGGTTGCGCGCCTGCTTGGCGGAGCCACCTGCCGAGTCACCCTCGACGATGAAGAGTTCCGCGCCCTGGGCGGTGTTCTGCGAGCAATCGGCAAGCTTGCCGGGCAGGCGGAGCTTGCGCACGGCGGTCTTGCGGTTGACTTCCTTTTCCTTGCGGCGGCGAAGGCGCTCTTCGGCGCGCTCGATGACCCAGTCGAGCAGCTTGGCCGCCTCGTTCGGGTTATCGGCGAGATAGTGGTCGAAGGGGTCGCGAAGCGCATTTTCGACGATGCGCTGGGCCTCGACGGTCGCCAGCTTGTCCTTCGTCTGGCCGACGAATTCCGGCTCGCGGATGAAGACCGAGAGCATGCCGACGGCCGAGATCATCACGTCATCGGTGGTGATCTGCGCGGCGCGCTTGTTCTGCGTCAGGTCGGCATAGGCCTTGAGGCCCTTGGTGAGCGCGATACGGAGACCCGCCTCATGCGTGCCGCCTTCGGGCGTCGGGATGGTGTTACAGTAGGAATGGACCTGCGGGTCGCCGCCGTACCAGGTGATCGCCCATTCGAGCGAACCATGGCCGCTTGCCTTCTCCGACTTGCCGGCGAAGATCTCGCGGGTGACGGTGAATTCCTTGCCCATCGTCGCCTGGAGATAGTCCTTCAGGCCGCCGGGGAAGTGGAAGACCGCCTTGTTCGGAACATCCGAGCCTTCAGGCAGGACGCCCTCATCGCAGCTCCAGCGGATTTCGACGCCGCCGAAAAGATAGGCCTTAGAGCGCGCCATACGGAAGACGCGGGCGCCATCGAATTTCGCATGATCGCCGAAGATCTGCGGATCGGGATGGAAGCGCACGCGGGTGCCGCGGCGGTTGTGAACATCGCCGAGATCCTCGAGCCCGCCCTGCGGCAGGCCGCGCGAGAAGCGCTGGCGGTAGAGTTTGCGATTGCGGGCGACCTCGACTTCCAGATCATCCGACAGCGCGTTGACGACCGAAACGCCGACGCCGTGCAGACCGCCCGAGGTCTCGTAGGCCTTGCCGTCGAACTTACCGCCGGCATGGAGCTTGGTCATGATGACTTCGAGCGTCGACTTGCCGGGAACCTGCGGATGGTTCTCGACCGGGATGCCGCGGCCGTTATCGGTGACGGTCAGGTAACCCTGGAGATCGAGATGAACCTCGATGAAATTGGCGTGACCAGCAACCGCTTCGTCCATCGCGTTGTCGATGACTTCGGCGAAGAGGTGGTGCAGCGCCTTCTCGTCGGTGCCGCCGATATACATGCCGGGGCGCATGCGCACCGGTTCCAGGCCCTCGAGGACGCGGATCGACGAGGCGCCGTAATCGTCGCCATTCGATGTTGCCGGGGCAGGGCGTGCCGTTGCCGCGGGGGCCGCGGCAGGGGCGGGAGCCGGCTTGGGTGCCTCTTCCTGCTTGGGCGCGAGAGGCATTCCGGAGAAGAGGTCGTTGCTGTCTTCCATGGAGTCGTTCAGATCTTCAATCCTGTTCGGGCGGCACGTCCGCCGGGGCGTGACCCAAAATCACCGCATTTGATGTCACGTTTGCGAATCAGGCAGATTTTGCCAGAAAGCGCCTCGTTACGCGACGCCGCCCGATTTGGCGGAATTCTCCAGAATTGGTTTGCGTTGCCGGGCGCGGAATGGCAAGCGGACTTATCTCTGAGGAAACCGCTCGCATGAAAATGTCCACAAGTCATTGCATGATTATCACCGCAATTGCGGCCTTTTTGCTGTCCGGCACTATAAGCAGTGCTTCGGCGGACGCGCTGCCGCCCTACAAGGACGAGCTGTTTTCGGCGCAGACAGTGATGCAGACGTCCGATAACGGCGCCTTCGAAACCATCAATTACGACGAAATGCGCGATATCAACGGCCGCGACCAGATCCCGGAGCAGCGGGTCCAGCAGAAATATGTGTCGCTCGGTATCCGCAAGCTGCAGCAGGACGAAACCTTGTCGCTCAACGGCCACAGGCTGGATGTCACCAGGGTGGGACCGATCGACAATGCGGCCTTCACCGTGATCTTCATTCACGGCCGCGACGGCACGCGCCGGCTCGGCGCCAACGACTTCACCTTCGGCGGCAACTTCAACCGGGTGAAGAACCTCGTCGCCGGAAATGGCGGCACCTATTATTCGCCGACGGTCAGGACTTTCGACAGCGACGGCGTTGCCAACATCGTCGAACTGATCCGCTATGCCAGCGAAAAGTCGGGCGGGCGGCCTGTGATCCTCTCCTGCGCCTCGATGGGCAGCCAGATCTGCTGGGGCGTCACCCGCGATGCGGCGAGCGTCAAGCGGCTGAAGGGCATGCTGATCATGAGCGGCGTGACCGATCCCGATTTCACCAAGAGCGCCTTCTACAAGGCCAAGCTGCCGATGTATTTCGCCCATGGCAGCCGCGACCCGGTCTATGCAGCGACCGACCAGCAGGGACTGTTCGAGGCGCTCTACAAGTCCAAGTATCCGACGCGCTTCACGCTGTTCGATACCGGCAACCACGGAACGCCGATCCGGATGATCGACTGGCGCAAGGTGCTGAACTGGATTCTGGCTTCTTAGGCAAATCGGCGAGCCGATTTTAAGCATTCTGCACGCGAAACCGTCTTTTTCCCTTACGTAAGGGGCGGAAAGCTTTTCATTCGCTGCTGCTTTTGCTAAGGCCGCAGCATACCGGAAAAATGTGGAAGGCTTGGCATGACACCTGACGTGCGTCCGCTCGTGGCGGGGAACTGGAAAATGAACGGTACCCGCGACTCCCTCGATCAGATCAAGGCGATCGCAGAAGGTGTCAAAGGCCCGCTCTCGTCGAAGGTCGAAGCGCTGATCTGCCCG
The DNA here is from genome assembly GCF_057808655.1 of Rhizobium sp. FG96. Taxonomy (NCBI): domain Bacteria; kingdom Pseudomonadati; phylum Pseudomonadota; class Alphaproteobacteria; order Hyphomicrobiales; family Rhizobiaceae; genus Rhizobium; species Rhizobium sp. FG96. The sequence continues at coordinate 111,815 of NZ_JBMDIL010000018.1, forward strand.
CCGGCGACGCTGCTCTACGTGGCGACGGCGCTCTGCACCGACAGCCCGCTGGCGATCGGCGCGCAGGATTGCCACCAGAAGCCGTCAGGCGCCCATACAGGTGATATTTCCGCCGAGATGATTGCCGATTGCTTCGGCACCTATGTCATCGTCGGCCATTCCGAGCGCCGCACTGATCATGCCGAGACCGACCATCTGGTGCGCGCCAAGGCTGAAGCTGCTTTTGCGGCCGAACTGACGGCGATCATCTGCATCGGCGAGACCGCCGACGAACGCAAGGCCGGCCAGACGCTCGATATCATCAAGCGCCAGCTTTCGGCCTCGGTTCCTGAAGCGGCGAACGCCGAGAATACCGTGATTGCCTATGAACCCGTATGGGCGATCGGCACCGGCCTGACGCCGACTGTCGAGGACGTAGAGAAGGCGCATGCCTTCATGCGCGCCGAGCTGACGGCCCGTTTCGGCGCCGAAGGCAAGAAGGTGCGCATTCTCTATGGCGGCTCTGTCAAGCCTTCGAACGCGAAGGAGCTGATGGGCGTTGCCAATGTCGACGGCGCATTGATCGGCGGCGCGAGCTTGAAAGCGGCCGACTTCCTCGCCATCTACGGCGCATACAAGGAACTCACTGCCTAAATCTGAGCTAAGGGCTTGGAATAGGCGAACGCCTCATGTAAAGAGCGCCAGATTTTTATTCGATGCCCGCCGTTTGCGGGCAGGACTGGACCCATGCAGACCGTATTGATTGTCATCCACCTCATGATCGTGCTGGCGCTTGTCGGCGTGGTGCTCATCCAGCGTTCGGAAGGCGGCGGCCTCGGCATCGGCGGCGGTTCCGGCTTCATGTCGGCGCGCGGCACCGCCAATGCCCTGACCCGCACGACGGCGATCCTGGCGACCCTGTTCTTCCTGACGTCGCTCGGCCTCGGCATTCTGACGCGCTACCAGGGCAACCCGACCGACATCCTGAACCGTATTCCGGCAACGAGCGGTCGGGGCAACGGCATTCTCGATTCGCTGGGCGGCGGCGCAAAGCCTCCGGCAAATCAGCCGGCCAATAACGGCGTTCCGAACAGCGGCGCAGCTGCTCCGGCTCCTGCTGCACCGGCCGCTCAGGCACCGGCTGCATCGGCTCCGGCCGCTCCCGCTGCCCAGGCACCGGCTGCTACGGCTCCTGCCGCAGACGCTCCGGCTGCAACGCCGGCGCCGGCAACGCCCGCTACTCCTGCCGCTCCGGCCCAGCCGGGTGGCGTACCGACCGGACAATAAACCGGTCAGCGAAATAAACCGCCGGCAGGCCCAAGGGTCTGCCGGTTTTCTTTTGTTCAGATTTCACGCTGGCACCAAAAGTTCTGGAAAAGAATTTTTGGGCTGGTGGAATCGTTTTTGAGAAGGTATCCGGTGACTCCCATGGCGCGATACGTATTCATCACTGGCGGCGTGGTTTCCTCTCTCGGTAAAGGAATTGCGGCCGCGGCTCTCGGAGCGTTGCTGCAGGCCCGTGGTTATCGGGTGCGGCTTCGCAAGCTCGACCCCTATCTGAACGTGGACCCGGGCACTATGAGCCCGACCCAGCACGGCGAAGTCTTCGTCACTGACGACGGCGCGGAAACCGATCTCGATCTCGGCCACTACGAGCGCTTCACCGGGCGTTCGGCGACCAAGACCGACAACATCACCACCGGCCGCATCTACAAGAACATCATCGACAAGGAACGCCGCGGCGACTATCTCGGCGCCACCGTCCAGGTCATTCCGCACGTCACGAACGAGATCAAGGATTTCGTCATCGAAGGCAATGACGACTACGACTTCGTCATCTGCGAAATCGGCGGCACGGTCGGCGATATCGAAGCGATGCCGTTCATGGAAGCGATCCGCCAGCTCGGCAACGACCTGCCGCGCGGCACGGCGATCTACCTGCACCTGACGCTGATGCCGTATATTCCGGCAGCGGGCGAACTGAAGACCAAGCCGACGCAGCATTCCGTCAAGGAACTGCAGGCGCTCGGCATTCACCCCGATATCCTGCTTGTTCGTGCCGACCGGGAAATCCCGGAAGCGGAGCGCCGCAAGCTCTCGCTGTTCTGCAACGTCCGCCCGTCGGCCGTTATCCAGGCGCTCGACGTCGCCAATATCTACGACGTGCCGATGGCCTACCACAAGGAAGGTCTCGACAACGAAGTGCTCGCCGCCTTCGGCATCGAACCGGCGCCGAAACCGCGTCTCGACCAGTGGGAAGAAGTCTGCAACCGTATCCGCACGCCCGAGGGCGAGGTGACGATCGCGATCGTCGGCAAGTACACGGGTCTCAGGGACGCCTACAAGTCGCTGATCGAAGCGCTGCATCACGGCGGCATCGCCAACCGCGTCAAGGTCAAGCTCGAGTGGATCGAATCCGAAGTCTTCGAAAAGGAAGATCCGGCGCCGTATCTTGAGAAAGTCCACGGCATTCTCGTTCCCGGCGGCTTCGGCGAACGCGGCTCCGAGGGCAAGATCCTGGCGGCGCGTTTCGCCCGCGAGCGCAAGGTGCCGTATTTCGGCATCTGCTTCGGCATGCAGATGGCCGTCATCGAAGCGGCCCGCAGCCTTGCCGGCGTCGAAGATGCGTCCTCGACGGAATTCGGGCCTGCGAAGGAGCCGGTCGTCGGCCTGATGACCGAATGGGTCAAGGGCAACGAACTGCAGAAGCGCAACGCTTCGGGCGACCTCGGCGGCACGATGCGTCTCGGCGCCTACAAGGCGGCCCTGAAGAAGGGTACCAAGATCGCCGACATCTATGGCTCGACCGATATTTCCGAGCGTCACCGCCACCGCTACGAAGTCAATATCGACTACAAGGACCGGCTGGAGAACTGCGGCCTCGTCTTCTCCGGCATGTCGCCTGATGGCGTGCTGCCCGAGACGATCGAATATCCTGACCATCCCTGGTTCATCGGCGTTCAGTACCACCCGGAACTGAAGTCCCGCCCGCTCGACCCGCATCCGCTCTTCGCCAGCTTCATCGAAGCGGCAACCGAGCAGAGCCGCCTGGTCTGATCGACCACCCAATTTGACAATATCAATTGCCGCCCCCATGTTACATGTAACAAGGAGGCGGCAATGTCGTCTAATGTCAGCGCTCGCGTGAAGAAGAGACGGGACAGCCTCAGGGCTGCTGGCCTAAGGCCGGTGCAGATCTGGGTTCCCGATACCCGCCGCCCGGGATTTCTCGAAGAATGCCGCCGCCAATCGGCGGTCGTTGCCAAGGCTGATGCCGATGACGCCGGCCTCCATGGGTTCATGGAAGAGGCGCTGGCGGACCTGGATCCCGCCGAAGAATGAGACGTGGCGATCTGGTAACCGTCGCACTCTCAGGCGACTTCGGTAAGCCGCGCCCGGCACTTATCATCCAATCCGACAATTTCGATGCGACCGATACCGTGACGCTGCTGCTGATTTCGGGAACGCTTGTCGACGCACCGCTCCTGAGGCTGACGATCGATCCGGATGCGGAAAATGGCCTGCGGAAGCCGTCACAGATCATGATCGACAAGGCGATGGCCGTCAGACGCGATCGCGTCGGCCGGCATGTCGGCCGGTTGAGCGACGAGGCGATGATATCGGTCACCCGTTCACTTGCGCTGTTTCTCGGGATTGCATGACTGGCCGCCTAGTCCTGTCGCGCTAGTTTGCCTCGCATGAAATCTTCCCGGACCACGACTGTCTCCCGCGTCATCCATCCGCCTCCCGCCGCTATTTACGCGGCGTTTCTCGACGCTGATGCCGTTGCGGCCTGGTTGCCTCCCGGTAATATGCGTGGCGTCGTCCATGCCTTCGAGGGACGGGAAGGCGGGGCGTTCAGCATGTCGCTGATCTATGCCGACGATGAGAGCGAGATGACCGGCAAGACGTCGGAGAAGACGGACCGTTTCTCCGGGCGGTTCGCCAGGCTCATTCCGGATACGCTCGTCGTGTGGGCGACGACCTTCGACAGTGTCAATCCCGATTTCGCCGGTGAGATGATCGTCAGCACACATTTGCTTGCAGTCGACGAGGGCACGGAAGTGACGATGGTGACGGAGAACATTCCGCTGGGTATCCGTCTCGAAGACAACGAAATGGGCTGCCGGGAAACGCTGCAGCAGCTCGCCGACTATCTCGGCGGCTGATGGGAGGGTTTCCGCCTGCGGGCGTGGAGGGGTTCACAGGCGCAGCCGGAGATGGTAGAAACTTGAGTATCCGCCGGGCTTTCCCGGCACAAAGCGACCCATGGGGAGATCGTTTGATGAAAACCAACGGCACCGGAAACAACCGCTGAACAGCGTTGCCGTTTGGGCTGCCTGTTCGGCCATCATCAAATGACATCATCCTGCCCCATGGAGGGCCTTCATGTTTCGTCGCTTCGAAGAGCTGACCGATCCTTTCCAATCCCATGCCGATGAAACGCCGCCCCGCCGCGTCTGGCCGTTCATCTTCTCCACGCTGAAGCCGCTCCGCGGCACCGTTGCCGCAAGCCTGGCGCTGACGGCGATCGGCGCCATTCTCGAGGTCTGGCTGATCGGCTATTCCGGCCGTCTGGTCGATACGCTGGCCGCTATCCGCCCCGATGAGCTCTGGGAGCGCCACGGCAGCGAACTGATGTTCGCCGCCTTCTTGCTGCTCGTTGTCCGCCCGGGCACGGCAGTGCTCAACGAGGGGCTCGACGATATCGTCTTCCGGCCCAACGCCGTGGCGATGATCCGCTGGCGTGCGCTCCGGCATGTCAAACGGCAGTCGGTCGGATGGTTCCAGAACGATTTCTCAGGGCGCATCGCCTGGCGCGTTCAGGAACTTGGGAATAGCGCCACCGGTGTGGCCTATTCCGTCATTCACACCATCACCTATGTCGCGATCTATATCGCCGGGTCCTTCCTGTTGATGGCTTCGGTGGATATCCGGCTGGTCATCCCGATGCTCATCTGGGTCGCGCTCTATTTCACGCTGATGGCCTATATCATCCCGCGCATCAGGGAAGCATCGCAGCGCTTCCAGGAGGCCGATTCGGCACTGTCTGGCATGCTGGTCGACACATTCTCGAATATCGATACGATCAAGCTCTTTTCGCGGGATCAGGACGAGGACCGGGACAGCAGGCGCCATCTCGACATCACCCGGCGTGCCTTCATCCGGTCGCAGGTGCTTGAGGTCACCGTCAACAGCAGCATGGTGTTTCTGAGCAGCCTGCTGATGGTCAGCCTCATCGGCTATTCGATCCTGCTGTGGCAGGCGGGAAGCGCGCCGCTCGGGATGGTCGCCGCCGCCATTGCTCTCGGCTTCCGCATCACCGCCATGGCCGAATGGCTGCTGGATGCGGTGGCGTCGCTGTTCAACCATATGGGTGCGGCGCGCGACCAGCTCAGCACAATCGCTCAACCTGTCGACATTCCCGATGCACCTGATGCCAAGGAGTTGCGGCTCGATGGCGGGACGCTGCGCTTCGAAAACGTCAGCCATCACTATGGCAAGGGGCAGGGCGGTCTCGACCGTGTCAGCCTGCATGTCGCCGCCGGGGAGAGGGTTGGGCTTGTCGGCCGCTCGGGTGCGGGAAAATCGACGCTCGTCAATCTGGCACTGCGCTTCTTCGAGGCGGAGAGCGGGCTGATCACCGTCGATGGCCAGGATATCCGATCGGTGACACAGGAGAGCCTGCGCGGGTGCTTCAGCATGGTGGCGCAGAATGCGGCGCTGCTGCACCGTTCGGTGCGCGACAACATCGCCTACGGACGCGAGGACCTGCCGCAGGCGATGATCGAGGCGGCGGCAGCAAAGGCGCATGCCGACGGTTTCATTCCCGGCCTGCGCGATCAGCAGAGCCGCAGCGGCTATGATGCCCATGTCGGCGAGCGTGGGGTGAAACTTTCGGGCGGCCAACGCCAGCGCATCGCGCTCGCCCGCGCCATCCTGAAGAATGCTCCCATCCTTATACTGGACGAAGCGACTTCGGCGCTCGATTCCGAAGTCGAGGCGGCAATCCAGGACACGCTCTACGATTTCATGGACGGCAAGACGGTGATCGCCATCGCGCACCGGTTGTCGACGATCGCCCGCATGGACCGGATCGTCGTCCTAGATAGGGGCCGGATTGCCGAGGAAGGCCGTCATCAGGACCTGCTGGCGCGAGGCGGCATCTATCACCGGCTCTGGTCGCGCCAGTCCGGCGGCTTTCTCGGGGTCGATTCCGGAGATTGAGAAAAGGCCCGGCGCCGGAGCGCCGGGCTTTTGCGTCAGGCGGCTTTCGGCAGCGGGCCGACATAGACCGAGCGCGGGCGGATCAGCCGGCCGCGCAGCGCCTGTTCACGGGCGTGGGCGATCCAGCCGACGGTGCGGCCGATGGCGAAAACGCCGGTGAAGGCTTCGCGCGGGAAGCCCAGCGTTTCCAGCAGCAGCGCCGTGTAGAACTCGACATTCACATCGAGCGGCCGGTCGGGCTTGCGCTCTCTCAGGATCGAGATCGCCGCGGCCTCGACGGCCTCGGCAAGCGCCACACGGTCGGCATCCACCTGACCTGTCGCCGTCAGCGGCTTCAGGGCGCCCTTCAAGGCGTCGGCGCGCGGATCGCGGACGCGGTAGATGCGGTGGCCGAAGCCCATCAGCCGCTCGCCGCGATCGAGCGCGTCGCCAAGCCATGTCTCAGCCTTGGCGGGCGTTCCGATCGCATCCAGCATGTCGAGAACCGGGCCGGGCGCACCGCCATGCAACGGGCCCTTGAGGGCGCTGACTGCGGCCAGCACCGATGACGTCAGTCCGGCCTGGGTGGAGGCGATGACGCGGGCCGCGAAGGTGGAGGCGTTCAGGCCATGATCGGAAATCGTCACGAGATAGGCGTCGAGTGCCGCGGTCTGCTCGCGGCTCGGCTGGCGTCCCGTCAGCATCTTCAGAATGTCTGCCGACTGCGACAGGGTGGCGTCAGGCTCGATCGGACGATTTCCCTGCTGGAGCCGCAATACGGCAGGCAGGAAGACGGCGGGGGCGGACATCAGGCGGATGGCGGTATCGACGCCATCGCCATCCTGCAGGCGGGCGAGGAGGGCTCTCACGGCATCGACGGGCGGCAGTGCGAGGATCTGATTGTCGGCGGCGGCGACATGCGCGAAGACCTCTTTACGGGCCAGACCAAGGCGCTGCCGAAGCTCTTCTTCGGTGAGTGCCTCCGGCATCATGCCATCGAGCAACAGCGTCGCCGTGCTCTCATAGGTGCTGTTCGCCACGAGGTCATCCAGCGATACGCCGCGGATGATCAGCCGGCCGGCTTCGCCATCGACATCCGACAGCTGGGTTTCGGCGGCAATGACGTCTTCAAGACCATTCTTCATCGGTGTTTCTCCTTTACCGGAGTAAAGATCGAGCCTAGATTAGTTGACGTCAATCTTGACGTAATTGATCAATGTGAGGCCTCCATGTCCTGGCTCTCCGCCGATGAGGCGCTGGCGCGTCTCGGCACCAAGCCGCAGACGCTTTACGCCAATGTCAGCCGTGGCCGTATTCGCGCCAAGCCGGATCCCGCCGATCCGCGCCGCAGCCTCTATCATACCGCCGATGTTGCCCGGCTCGCCGAGCGGCATGCCGGCCGGCGCAAGAGCGAGGCGGTGGCAGCCGAGGCGATCCAGTGGGGAGACCCGGTTCTGCCCTCGGCGCTCTCGACGATTGCCGACGGCAGGCTCTACTATCGCGGCCGCGATGCCGCAGCACTTTCGGCGTCGGCGACACTGGAAACGGCCGCGGCACTTCTCTGGGACATGCCGGGCGTGACGCTCCCGGCGGCGGCCGCCATGGAGAGGATACCCTCGATCGGTGATGCATTCGGCGCGCTTGCCGCACGGGTGACACGTGATCTGCCGAGCCTTGGCCGCTCGCGGGCTGTATTGCGCAATGAGGCTATCTCGGTCTTTGCAACAGTCAGCGCCGCGCTGGCGCCCGGTGGGGGCGATTTCACCCACGAGAAACTCGCCGATGCCTGGGGCAATCCGGAGGCCGTAGACTGCCTGCGGCGCGCCATGGTGCTGCTTGCCGATCACGAATTGAACGCGTCCACCTTTGCCGCCCGTGTCGCAGCCTCATCGGGTGCGGCGCTTTCCGCGGCAGTTCTCTCCGGTCTTTCGGCACTGACGGGTCCGCTGCATGGCGGCGCCTGGCAGGGTGTTGCCGGGCTCGCGGCGCTGGCGACAACAATTGGTGCCGAGGCGGCCGTGCGCCGAACCTTGTCTCAGGGGCATGCGCTTCCCGCCTTCGGGCATCCGCTGTACCCGGACGGTGACATTCGCGCTTCCGAGCTCTTTGCGCATTTCGAACTGCCGCCGGTGTTCCGGGAATTGCGCCAGGCCGGTGAGGCGATGACCGGCGAGCAGGCCAATGTCGACTTCGCGCTGACGGCAATGGCGGCGAGCTTCGGCCTGCCGCAGGATGCGCCGATGGTGATCTTTGCGCTGGCGCGCACCTGCGGCTGGCTTGCGCATGCGATGGAGCAGGTCGAGGGAGGCCATCTCATCCGCCCCCGGGCGCGTTATTGCGGCCCGCCGCTTGCCGTCATCGGCTGACGCTTGCCAGGGCAGCCGCTTTTCTGCATACGGGATCAAGCTTTTGTTTTATGATGGCGAACCGGGAAACGGACCAGTCGCACGGCACCTGTGTATGGCGCGGTGCGGCGGGTCCCAGTAATGTGGGGACGGATCATGGGCGTGGTTTCAGCAATCCTTCGCGGTTCCGCCGCGGCGTGCATCCTGCTTGCTCTGCCCGGCGCGGTGATGGCGCAGACCAGTGGCTGTGCGCTGCAGAATGGTGATGGCGGCCGCCGCATCCTGCGCTGCCCGGGCGGCGTTACTGTGACGGCAGAAGCCGGTGCCAGCTTCACGCTCCACGACCGCAATGGTGACGGCAGCCCCGACAGCGCATCACTCCGCCGCAAGGCCATTCTCGTCGATGTCGACAGCAGCCGGCATAGCGGTGGTTTCCAGGTGGTGACACCGCAGGCGATCGCCGCCGTGCGCGGCACGCAATGGGCGGTCGATGTCGGCGGTGGGCAGACTTCGGTGCTCGTCGTTCGCGGCGCTGTCGGTGTGCGCCGCCCGCAGGGCGATCCCGTGGTGCTGCGGCCGGGCGAGGGCGTCGATGTCCACAGCGGCGCGGCGCCGCTCGAGGTGCGCCGCTGGCCGGGTCCTCGCGCTGCCGCACTCCTTGCCCGCCTCGGTCAGTAGCAACCGATGCCGCGCCAGTCTGTTCTCGTCACGGCCGCATTGCTTGCCGCGGCACTCTGGGGAGCGTTCCTCGGGTCGCTACAGCTTTCCGGCGGCGCCTCGTTTCTCGATCGCCCCGAAGCGATCCTCACCGATCTGAAGAGCACGCTGATCGGGGCTCGAAGGCCGCCACCGGTCGCAACGATCGCGGCAATCGACGACCGGACCGCCGCCGAGCACGGCTATCCGCTTGACCGGGCGACGCTGGCGCAGGCCGTGACCGAGATCGCGGCGCTGAAGCCGAAGGTCATCGCGCTCGATCTGCTGTTCGTCGATCCCGGCAGCGAGGCGGGCGACAGCGCGCTGACCACGGCGCTGCGTCTCGTACCCTCGGTCATTGCCGGCGCCGCGGTCTTTCCGCAGAGTGCCCAGACCGTCGTCAGCGAGGCCAATGATCCGTTGGCGGCGATCCCGGTGGCCCAAAGCCTGCTTCTGCCGCAGAAGCGCTTTGCGGATGTGGCGGCGACAGGGATCGTCAACGTCGCGACCGACCAGACCGGCGTACCACGTTTCATTCCGCTGCTGTCGCGCGGCGAGGGGCGAGTCGATGCGTCCTTCCCCCTCAGGACTGCATCCCTGGCCGTCGGGCACGACCCGGCTTTCCAGCCGGGTGCCATTTCCTTCACCGAGACCCGGATCCCGACCGATACAGGCCAGCGCCTGCCGCTGACCTTCTACGGCCCGCGCAGCACGATCCCGACGGTCAGCATCGCCGATGCGCTGGACGGCAAGCTCAGCGGGCAGGAGATTACCGACAAGGTGGTGGTGATCGGCGCGACGGTCACCGGCGGCGGCGATGTCTTCCCGACGCCGTTCGATCCGGTTCTGCCGGGTGTCGAGGTGATGTCCACGGCGATCACGCATCTTGTGGCCGGCGACAGCATCATCCGCGATCACAATATCCGGCGGCTCGATGCAACCATCGCCGTGCTGCTGCCGCTGGCGGTCATCGGTTTGCTTGCCTGGCGCCGCAGTCTGATCGGCTTCGTGCTGATTGCGCTCTTGTTTGTCACCTGGGCGATGATCAATGTCGCAGCCTTCCGGCAGGGATACTGGCTGAGCGCAGCGCTGCCGATTGCTGCGGCGCTGCCTCCGGCGCTGATCTTCGGTGCGGTACAGCTTTTCGCCGATCGTAGCCGTGCCCGGCATTTTGCGGCGCAGAGCGAGCTGTTGCAGCGGATCGAAGCGCCCGGTCTTGGCGAATGGCTGGCGCGCGATCCCTCGTTCCTCTCTCAACCCGTCCGGCAGAACGCGGCCGTGATCTTCATCGACCTCTCGGGCTTTACCGGCATGAGCGAAGCCGTTGGCGCGGTTGCCGTGCGCGAAATCCTGAGCGGCTTCTTCGAGCTCGTCGATGAGGAAGCACGGGCGCATGGCGGGGCGATCACCAGCTTCATGGGCGATGGCGCGATGATCCTGTTCGGATTGCCGGAGCCGCAGGCGGATGACGCGACGCGGGCGGCCGCCTGCGCGCTGGCGCTTGCCGAGCGCACGCGGACGTGGCTCGCTGCCAATCCCGCCATTCCCGATGGCCGCAAGATCGGCTTCAAGATCGGGGTGCATTGCGGGCCGGTCGTTGCCTCACGTCTCGGCACCGGCAGTCGCCAGCAGATCACGGCGACGGGCGATACCGTCAATGTCGCGAGCAGACTGATGGAGGTGGCCGCGAGCCGCGGCTCGGAGATCGCTTTCAGTGCCGCGTTGGTTCACGCAGCTTCTGCCGGTGGAACACCGCCGGCCGGCGGTGTGCTGGAGGGACCGTTCGAGACGCGGATCCGCGGCCGGGCCGGTGGTATCGAGGTCTGGTTGCGGCGCCAGCAGGCGGCATGATCTCGCACTTTGACTTTTTGCGCGCGAAGAGATAGGAACGCGCAACCGTCCGGCCGGGCTGATCCCGGCCAAGGCGCAGGTGCGCCTGAAAATTCCGAAAGACAGATCACATGACAGAGATTAACGGCGTCGTTCCGGCGATCGCCAAGGCGTTGTCGAAGCGCGGCTATACGACGTTGACCCCGGTTCAGCAGGCGATGCTCGACCCGGCGCTGGCCGCTTCCGACGCGCTCGTTTCCGCCCAGACGGGCTCCGGCAAGACCGTTGCCTTCGGCCTGGCGCTCGCTCCGACGCTGCTTGAAGACAATGACCGCTTCGAGCCGGCCGCCGAGCCGCTGGCGCTTGTTATCGCGCCGACCCGCGAACTTGCCCTGCAGGTGAAGCGCGAGCTGGAATGGCTTTATGAAATGACCGGTGCGCTGATCGTCAGCTGCGTCGGCGGCATGGATATCCGCAGCGAGCGCCGGGCGCTGGAGCGCGGCGCCCATATCGTCGTCGGCACACCTGGCCGTCTCTGCGACCATATCCGCCGCAAGGCGCTCGACATGTCGGCGCTGAAGGCCGTGGTGCTCGATGAAGCCGACGAGATGCTCGATCTCGGCTTCCGCGAAGATCTCGAATTCATTCTCGAAGCAGCACCGGATGACCGCCGCACGCTGATGTTCTCTGCAACGGTACCGGCGGCGATCGCCAAGCTTGCCAAGAGCTACCAGCGCGATGCCGTGCGCATTTCGACGCAGTCGGAAGAAAAGCAGCATGTCGATATCGAATATCGCGCGCTGGCCGTGGCGCCTTCGGACCGCGAAAACGCCATCATCAACGTGCTGCGCTATTACGATGCGAAGAACGCCATTGTGTTCTGCTCGACGCGCGCGGCCGTCAATCACCTGACGGCGCGGTTCAACAACCGCAATTTCTCCGTCGTCGCGCTCTCCGGCGAGCTCACCCAGAATGAACGTACGCATGCGCTGCAGGCGATGCGCGACGGCCGGGCGCGGGTCTGCATCGCGACCGACGTCGCCGCCCGCGGCATCGACCTTCCGGGCCTCGACCTCGTCATCCATGCCGACCTGCCGACCAACCCGGAAACCCTGCTTCACCGCAGCGGCCGTACCGGCCGTGCAGGCCGCAAGGGCGTCAGCGCGCTGATCGTGCCGCTCAATGCCCGCCGCAAGGCCGAGCGTATCCTCGACGGTGCCGGCATCTCGCCGACCTGGGCGCGCCCGCCGTCTGCCGAGGAGGTCATGCGCCGCGACGACGAGCGGCTGCTGGCCGATCCGATCCTTAGCGATGCAGACGTGCAGGACGACGAAATCCTCGTCAACCAGCTGATCGCCAACTATGGCCCCGAGAAGCTCGCGGCAGCCTTCGTGCGGCTCTACCGCTCAAACCAGTCGGCCCCTGAGGACATTACCGAAGTGTCGCTCGATGGCGGTGTACGCAAGCGCCGCGACAATGCCGATGGTCCGCGCGAACCGAGCCAGAAGGGTCCGCGCGACGATTTCGGCCCGAGCGTCTGGTTCTCGCTCTCGGTCGGCCGCAAGCAGAATGCCGAGCCGCGCTGGCTGATCCCGATGATCTGCCGCAACGGCAATCTGACGAAGCGCGAAATCGGCGCGATCAAGATGCAGCCGGAAGAGACCTTCGTGGAGATCGCGGCAGACAATGCCGAGGCTTTCCTGAAGGCGCTCGGCCCGAACAAGACGATGGAGCGCGGCATCCGCGTCAACCGCCTGAACGGCATGCCCGATTTCAGCAAGCAGGCCGCCGGCAAGCCGCAGGGCAAGAAGGCCTATGAGGCACGCCGCGACGACGATTTCCGCGAGGACCGGCCGAAGGCCAAGTTCAAGAAGGATTTTCAGGCCGAAGGCGCGCCCGAGCGCAGCGACAAGCCCTGGAGCAAGAAGCCCGGCAAGAGCAAGTTCGAGGGTCAGGCGAAGTTTGGCGACAAGCCCAAGTTCGGCGACAAGCCGAAGTTTGAAGGCAAGCCGAAATTCGAGGGCAAGGGCAAGCCTGAAGGCAAGGGCGGCTTTGCGCCGAAGGGCAAGTTCGCCAAGAAGAAGCAGGGCTGACAATAGTGGTAACCGGCACATTGCCAGTGTGAGGCGCTGATGCCGGTCACCCCTGAAGACGCCGAAGCCTTCATCATCAGAAATCTCGAGATGCGTCCGGCACCATCGGTGCCGGAGATCAGGCTTTATGCAGCGCATTCCGCAAGCCGGCTTGGCCGTCTCCCCGGTGGAGGCGGCGAGCCACCGTACTGGGCCTATCACTGGGCCGGCGGTAGCGCGCTGGCGCGCCATCTCCTTTCTCATCCCGAATGCGTGCGTGGCCGCGACGTCATCGATCTCGGCTGCGGTTCCGGCATCGTCGCAATTGCTGCGGCCATGGGTGGGGCGCGTGTTACGGCGATCGACACGGATGCCTATGCGATCGCGGCGACTCGGCTCAATGCCGCCGCCAATGGCGTGACGCTGGCGGTGCTGCAATCCGATCTGCTGGATGGTCCGCCGCCTGCGGCCGATGTCATCCTTGCCGGCGATCTCTTCTATAACCGGGCGCTTGCTAAACGCAGCCTCGCATTCCTACGCCGCTGCCGGGATGCCGGTATCGAGGTGCTGATCGGCGATCCCGGGCGCAAGCCGCTGCCGCGCGCCAAGCTGAAGCTTCTGGCGAGTTGCGTCGTCGCAGATTTCGGGGAAGGGGAAACGGAAAGCGGCGTCTATACGCTCGCTTGAGGTGACGCCCGCCGCAAGCTGCGAACGGGCGCCAGCAGTTTATCATACGGAGCGGGTCAGGCCGCCATCGACGCGCAGGTTCTGGCCGGTGATGTAACCGGCGCCATCGGACGCCAAGAAGGCGATGGTGGCGGCGATTTCCTCGCTGGCGCCGTAGCGCTTCATAGGCACGCTGTCGCGGCGTTCTTCGGTTGCCGGAAGGCTGTCGATCCAGCCGGGCAGAACGTTGTTCATGCGGATATTGTCGCCCGCATAGGTCTCGGCGAAGACCTTGGTGAAGGACGCCAGACCGGCGCGGAAGACCGCCGAGGTCGGGAACATCGCGCTCGGCTCGAATGCCCAGGCGGTGGAGATGTTGATGATCACGCCCGATTTCTGCTTCTGCATCTGCGGTGTCACAAGCCGCGTCGGGCGGATGACGTTCATCAGGTAGACGTCCATGCCGCGATGCCAGTCTTCGTCGGTGATCTCGAGGATCGGCGCGCGCGGGCCATGACCGGCGCTATTGACGAGCACGTCGATGCGGCCCCATTCGGAAAGGGCACGATCGGTGAGCTTGCGCAGGTCGTCGTTCGACTGGTTGGAGCCGGTGACGCCGAAGCCGCCGAGTTCCTTGGCGAGTTCTTCGCCCTTGCCCGAGGAAGACAAGATCGCGACCTTGTAGCCGTCGGCTGCCAGACGTTTCGCCGCAGCGGCACCCATGCCGCTGCCGCCCGCCGTGACCAATGCTACCTTCTCAACCGCCATACTCACCTCCATTGCCTATGCGCGCCAGAACCCGGCGCCGCGTCCAAATAACGGGTGCCGTGATATCATTCCGGTGCCGGGAAGGCGAGAGCGGGAAACGTGGCCGGCTACATGGCGAGGCGAAGGCGCATATCCTCCGGCTCCCGGTTCCGCTCGAAGCGGACGATGAGTTCGTCGAGCGCCACGCCGATATCGGCATCGCTCCATCCCTGGCTCTTCAGCCGCAGGAAGATCTCCTGCATGCGAAGCTTCAGGAACACGGCAAGATCGGGGTCTGAATCTTTGATCGAACGCATGGCTTTACTCTGAAATCCCTTGAGACCACGGATGACGAAAGAAAAAAAATGGGCTCGCCACGCGAAACACAGGCGAGCCCTATTGCCCTCGCAGGTCCGCCGACTTGCATCAGGCCGCCCGCCGAAGTGCAACGGGCATTGAATTGGAGGTTCGGAGGCGGGTCGGACGCCTCACGATCAGGTAACCATAAGACGCCGTTGGTGTCGCGTGACGTCGCCGTGACACGACCTTTGCGCGAATCAACGTGTTTTACTTGCCTGCGACTGATCCGAAACATTCCACTCTGCGTAGTTCGTGCCGCAAACACGGGAATGTTTCATGCGCCTACTGATTATCGGATTGGGAATACTGGCGATCCTCGCCTGGGCAGCGGTCTTCTATGTCACGTCGGGAGCCTTTTAGGGCGGCGGCATTTCAGGCCGGCGGCGGCGCATTTCTCCATCGCAGGACGAGAATATTTCATGTCGGCGCGTCCTTGCGCCAATTTAGATGATATGTCACTTATTGTGATGTCAACGGAAATGCCTCATGCCTCCCGAGCACGATAGAATTCTCGCCACCTTCGGCACGCTTGTCGGTCAGGCCGGGCGCCTCTGGCGCCGCGCCGCCGATCAGAAGCTGCAGCCGTTTGGTCTCACCGAAGCCACCTGGCTGCCCTTGCTGCGCATCTCTCGGTCGGTGACACCGATGCACCAGAAGGCGCTGGCGGCCTCGCTGTCGCTCGATAATTCGTCGGTCGTGCGGCTGATCGACAATCTGGAGGCAGCGGGTCTCGTCGAACGGCAGGAAGGGGAGGACCGGCGCGCCAAAGCGATCGTGCTCACCGAAGCAGGGCGTCGCACCGTCATTGACGTTGAGCGTGTGGCGCAGAGCGTGCGCGAAGAGGCGCTGGCCGGATTGCCGCGCGAAGATGTCGAGACGGCCTTCCGCGTGCTCGAGCATATCTCCGCCGTCTTTTCCCGCCCCAGCGAGGAGCAAGTATCGTGAATCCCCATCCTGGCCGGCTGACCGATGCCGCGCCGTTGATATCGCAGAAGAGCGTTCCCGTCTGGCTGCTGGCGCTCGTGACCTTCAGCGGCACGCTTGCCATGCACATCTTCGTGCCGGCTCTGCCGTCGGCCGCAACCGATCTCGGCGCCAGCATCGGCGAGATGCAGATGACGGTCAGCCTCTATATTTTCGGCCTTGCCGTCGGACAGCTGGTCTATGGCCCACTCTCGGACCGCTACGGCCGCCGTCCGGTGCTTATGAGCGGGCTGGTGCTCTACACGCTTGCAGGGCTCGCGGCACTCGTATCGCCCAGCGTCCATGCTCTGATTGCCGCCCGGCTTTTCCAGGCGCTCGGTGGCTGCGCCGGGCTGGTCATCGCCCGAGCCATTGTCCGCGACACCTCGACGGCTGACGATACCGCCAAGCGGCTGGCGGTCATGAACCTGATGGTAACGGTCGGCCCCGGTCTTGCGCCGATCGCGGGCGGGGCGCTTGCGGCAACGCTTGGCTGGCGCTCGATCTTCGTGGCGCTCTGCGCGCTCGGCATTCTCAACATGCTGATGACCTGGAAGCTGGTGCCGGAAACCGGGCGGCGGAATGCCGAGACCTCGGTCAAGTCGCTGAGCCGCGACTATCTCGGCCTGCTGCGCTCACCGGCGTTCGTTGGCTACGCGATTGGCGGGGGATGCGCGACGACGTCGATGTATGCCTTTACCGCATCCGCCCCCTTCATCGTCATGAACGAGCTGCACCGGCCGGCAACGGAGGTGGGCATCTGCCTTGCTTTGCTGATCTTCGGCTACTGGATCGGCAGCATGATCGCGACACGGCTGATCGGGCGCTTTGCGATGAAGCGGCTGATGGTGATCTCCAACCTCGTCAGCATCGGTGCCGCGTTCGCGTTCCTGGCGCTGGCGGCGAGCGGCGAACTCCAGCTGCTGCCGATGATGGCGGCGATCATGGTCTATACGATCGGCGCGGGCGTGGCTTCGCCGAATGCGCTGACGCTTGCAGTCAGTGTCAATCCGAAGGTCACCGGCTCGGCTTCCGGCCTCTATGGCGCAACGCAGATGGCTGTTGGAGCCGTCTGCACGGCGCTGGCGGGCATCGGCGGCGATCCGGGCCTGGCGGCGGCAAGTGTTCTCGTCGGCGCCAGCATTCTGGCGCAGAGCTGCTTCTGGATCGGCGTGAAGGCGAGCGACGCTACGGCAGCAGGCCGGGGCGCAGCAGCATGACAGGGCAGGGCGCGCCGGCGGAAAGTGCGGGCGCATGCGGCGGACGGATGATCAGGCAATCGGCGGCCGCGAAGATCTTCATCATCGACGAATCCTGCTTGCCGAACGGCTTTGCCTGCCACGCGCCGGATGGCGATTTTACGAGTGTGGCGCGGACATAATCCTGGCGCTGGTCGTTGGCTGCGAGCTCGACGGCCGCTTCAGCAACGATCTCACGCTTGACCGGCGGCAGCGAAGCGAGCTTGCGGACCAGTGGCTCGAGGAAGAGCAGCGCGCAGACCAGCGTCGAAACCGGGTTTCCCGGCAGGCCGAGAACATGGATCTTGCCGAGGCTGCCGACCATCAGTGGCTTTCCGGGCCGCATGGCGATCCGCCAGAAATCGAGCTTCATGCCTGCGGCAACCAGGGTCGACTGAACGAGATCGTGGTCGCCGACGGATGCGCCGCCGAGCGTCACGATGACATCGGCACCTGCCACTTCGGCCTTGCGGATCGCGGCGGTGATGGCGGCCTTGTCGTCAGGAACGATCCCGAGATCGAGCACCTGACCACCGGCATTGCGCACGAGAGCGGAAACGCCAAAGGTGCTCGACGCGATGATCTGCGATGGGCCGGGCTTGCTCCCCGGTGTCACCAGCTCGTCTCCGGTGGCGAGGATCGCGACGCGCGGCTTGCGCAGGACTGGCATGTCCGGCTGGTTCATCCCGGCAGCGACCGTCAGCCTGCTGAAATCCATCACCGTGCCGGCAAGCAGCACCGGTTCGCCTTCCAGAAAATCCTGGCCGCGCGGGCGGATATGCTGGCCCTGGCGCACCGGGAATTTTGTACGCACGCCGCCGTCGATCTTTTCGGCATCTTCCTGCAACAGCACGCTGTCGGCGCCCTCAGGCACCGGTGCGCCGGTGAAGATGCGGACGGCTTCGCCCTTGCCGACCGTGCCCTCGAAGGCGTGACCGGCGGAAGAGGTACCGGTGACGCGAAGCTCTGCGCCGGGCTCCGGCGCATCCTCGCGGCGCAGCGCGTAACCATCCATGGCGGAAGCATTGAAGGGCGGTTGGGTCAGCCGGGCAACGAGATCGGCTGCCAGGACGCGGCCATCGGCCTCAGCCAGTGCCACGGTCTCATACTCTGAAACGGGCGATGCACTGCCGAGCAGGCGGGCCTGGGCTTCGGCGACCGGCAACAGGCTGCTCATCGGCCGGCCTCTGGATGACGGAAGTCGCCGGACTTGCCGCCGGACTTTTCCAGCAGGCGGATGCCGCCGATTTCCATCGCCTTGTCGGCTGCCTTGGCCATGTCGTAGATCGTCAGGCAGGCGACGGAGACCGCGGTCAGGGCTTCCATCTCGACGCCGGTCTTGCCGGTGAGTTTGGCCGTCGCAGTCACCCGCAGGCCGGGCAGGGCGGTGTCTTCTTCGATCTCGACGCTGACCTTCGTCAGCATCAGCGGATGGCAGAGCGGAATGAGGCTGGAGGTCTGCTTGGCGGCCATGATGCCGGCCAGGCGGGCAGTGCCGATAACATCGCCCTTCTTGGCATTACCGTCACGGATCAGCGCCAGGGTTTCGGGCGCCATCCGCACGTGACCTTCGGCGGTGGCGATGCGCGTCGTTTCGGCCTTGTCGCCGACATCGACCATGTTCGCCTCGCCGGAGGCGCCGATATGGGTCAGGCGGGGCTCGTCGCCGCTCATGTCATTCAGCCGCGATTGCGGCTTCGCCGAACAGCAGCGCGCGGGTGGCGGCTGCGACATCGTCCTTGCGCATCAGGCTCTCGCCGACGAGGAAGGTATTGATGCCGAAGGCCTGCAGACGCTTGCAATCGGCATTGGTGAAAATCCCGCTTTCGCCGACCAGCAGACGATCGTCCGGCACCATGGCCGATAGCTGTTCGCTGACAGTCAGGCTGACTTCGAAGGTGCGCAGATTGCGGTTGTTGATGCCGACGAGCGGTGAGGAGAGCTTCAGCGCCCGCTCCATTTCCTCGGCATCGTGGACTTCGACCAGAACATCCATGCCGAGACCGAAGGCTTCGTCCTGCAGGCGCTCGGCGTCGCTGTCGCTCAGCGATGCCATGATCAGCAGGATGCAGTCTGCGCCCCATGCGCGGGCTTCGTGGACCTGGTAGGTCTCGAACATGAAATCCTTGCGCAGCGCCGGCAGCGAGCAGGCGGCGCGGGCAGCGGTCAGGAATTCCGGCGCGCCCTGGAAGCTCGGCGTATCGGTCAGAACCGAAAGACAGGCGGCGCTGCCGTTCTCATAGGCCTTGGCAAGCGCCGGCGGATCGAAATCCGGACGGATCAGGCCCTTGGACGGGCTCGCCTTCTTGATTTCGGCAATCAGCCCGAACTCGCCGGCATCCCGCTTGGCAACGAGCGCCTTGTGAAAGCCGCGCGGTGCCGATTGGCCCGCCTGCATTGCCTTCAGGTCGGCAAGCGAGACCTTGGCCTTGGCGGCGGCGATCTCTTCGCGCTTGTAGGTTTCGATCTTCTTCAGGATATCGGTCATCGGGCAATCCTAGTCGATATCGTTGGAAACGGCGATGAGTTTGTCGAGGGCTGCCGCCGTCGCGCCGCTATCCAGCGACTGCGTGGCGAGCGTCATGCCCTTGGCGATGGTCTCGGCCTTGCCGGCAACGACGAGCGCGGCTGCGGCATTGGCGAGCGCGACATCGCGGTAGGCATTCTTGGCACCGCCGAGCACTTCGCGCAGTGCCGCCGCGTTTACGACGCCATCTCCGCCCTTCAGGGCCGAGAGCGTGCAGGGCGATACGCCGAAATCGGCCGGCGACAGCTCGAAGGTGCGGATTTTGCCATTCTCAAGTGCTGCGACGCTGGTCTTGCCGGTCGTGGTGATTTCGTCCAGGCCATCGCCGTGGACGACCCAGACGCTTTCGGAGCCCAGATCGCGCATGACTTCGGCGAGCGGCACCACCCATTGCGGCGCGAAGACACCGAGCAGCTGGCGGCGGACGCCGGCGGGATTCGTGAGCGGTCCCAGCAGATTGAAGATCGTGCGCGTACCGAGCTCGACGCGCGACGGGCCGACATGGCGCATCGCCGAGTGATGCTGCTGCGCGAACATGAAGCCGACACCGGCTTCCGCGATGCAGCGGCTGATCACCGCGGGGCTGATCTCCAGCTTGACGCCGAGTGCCGAGAGGCTGTCCGACGCTCCGGATTTCGAGCTCAGGGCGCGGTTGCCGTGCTTGGCGACCGGGACACCGGCACCGGCGACGATCAGCGCCGCCAGCGTCGAGATATTGTAGGTGCCGCTGCCGTCACCGCCGGTGCCGACGATGTCGATCGCATCATCGGGTGCGACGACGCGCAACATCTTGGAGCGCATCGTGGTGGCGGCGCCGACGATTTCGTCGACGGTTTCGCCACGCACCCTGAGGGCCATCAGGAAGCCGCCGATCTGCGAAGGCGTCGCCTGGCCCGACATCAGGATGTCGAAGGCCGCCTGGGCCTCCTCACGCGTCAGAGGCTCGCGGCTCGCGGCCTTGGCCAGAAGCGGCTTCAGATCGGTCATCAGCTCAAGCTCCTGCTAGCGAACGGCTGCCTGATCGGCGAGCGTCTGGTTGATCGAGGCACCGTACTGCGTCTGCAGCAGGGTCACCATCTGGTCGAGGATATCGTCACCGGCGGCATTGGCGACGGCGGCGATCTGCGCATCCTGGTTGGTCAGCGCATCGGTCGTCGGGTCGTCGTTGACATTGGTGACCTTGAGCAGGATCTGCGTGCTCGGATCGGCGCCAACGGCACTGGCAACCGTATCGGCCGGACCGCTGAAGGCAGCGTTGACGGCGCGGCCGAGGACAGCGTCGTCAGTGCTGCGGGTCACGCCGGCCTTGCTTTCGACGGCGATGCCGAGCGGGGCAGCGATATCGGCCAGCGACTTGCCCTTCTGTGCTTCCTGCTTCAGCTCGTCGGCCTTCTTGGCAAGCTCGAGCTTCTGCTGCTCTGCGGTCCAGTCAGCGACGGCCTTGTCGCGCACTTCGGCGAGCGGGCGCTCGCGCTCCGGCGTGACTTGGCGAACGTCGAACCAGACATAGCCGTCATTGCCGAGCGAAACGGCAACCGGCTGGGTGCCGACTTCGGTCTTGAAAGCTTCGCCGAGCAGCTGCTGCTTGGCCGGGATATCCTTGACCTCGTTGCCATCCTTGTCAGCGCCCGTGGCATCGATCGCGTCGATGACGACGGCCTTGAGCTTTAGCTCCTTGGCGATGTCTTCGAGCGACTGGCCGGCGCTGCGCATATCCTCGATATGATCGTGGACATTGATGACTTCCTGCGAAGCGTTGACGAGCGCCAGCTGCTTGCGGATGTCTTCCTTGACCTCGTCGAGGGTCTTCGTCGTTTCCGGCTTGATGTTGGTGATGCGCAGGATGACCGGGCCGAAGGCGCCGTCGACGACAGGCGTCGTGCCGCCGCTCTTGGCAACGGCAAAGGCTGCGTCGGCAACGGACTGATCCGGAACCTTGTCCTTGGTGAAATCGCCGAGCAGTACGTCGGTCGCCGTCTTGCCTTGGTCGGTGACGAGCTGGTCGAAACTCGTCCCGGTCTTCAGCGCCGTCAGCGCGGCGGCTGCCAGATCCTTGTTGGCGAAGGTCAGCTGCTCGATCGTGCGCGTCTCAGGCGTGCGGAACGTTTCCTTGCGCTTGTCGAAATCCTCGCGGATCTGGTCGTCGGAAACAGTCGCGACATCGGCGATATCGGCCGATTCGAGCTTCAGGTAGGCGACCTTGCGATATTCGGGAGCGCGGTAGCGGGTCTTGACGCCATCGAACCACTTGGAGAGCACGTCGTCGGCAGGCGCCTTGATCGGCTCGATATTGGCGTTGGTGAGCAGCAGGTAATCGATGTCGCGGCTTTCCTGGCGATAGACCTTGAGCGCATCGACCAGCGTCTTCGGGGCGGTGAAGCCATTCGAGACGGCATCGACGATCTGGCTGCGGACCGCGACCTTGCTGCGCTCGTTGATATAATCGGCCTCGCGGATACCGGCATTACGCAGGCGCGAGGTGAAGAGCGTGCGGTCGAACTTGCCGCTGACATCCTTAAACGCCGGATCGTCACCGATCAGCTGAGCGAGGCGATCTTCGGAGAGGCCGAGATTCATGTCTTCGGCGAGCTGGTCGAGCGAAGCGCCGGCGACGAGCTGCGCGATCGTCTGCTGCTCGACACCGAAGGCCTTGGCCTGATCCGGCGTCAGGCGCATGCCGAACTGCTGGCTGAGGCTTGCCACCTGGCGCTGGTAGGCGAGGCGGAACTCGTTGACGTCCACCTTCTGGTCACCAACGGTGACGACCGTCGTGCTGGAACCGCCGCTGATCAGCTCGCGGGATATGCCCCAGATGCCGAAGGAGGCGACCAGAAGAAGCATGAGGAGCTTGGCGACCCAGGTCTGGGCAGCTCTTCTCAGGATATGGAACATCGAAACGCAAACCTCGCATTATATTCCGCCCATTCACGGGCAAAGCTTTCGACGTTCCTTAGAGCAAAGCACGGCGGAATTGAAGCGTTATCGGACGAAAACATGACAGTGTCCGGAATGGATTTTGCGAGGCCGCCCCAGGCAACAAAAGCGCGCATTGCCGGGAACCTTTCGCCGCCTCCATTCGTTGTTGCCGCATCCGGAAAAATAGGAGCAGACAATGGCCGAACTGAAAACCGCCTCCGCCCAATCCACAGCTGCGCGCGTCAAGGCGGAAGTCGCCGCCGATGACCTGTCCGCACAGGTCGCTGCGCTGCGCGAGGATTTGGCCCGCCTTTCCGAAAGCGTCGTGGCGCTGGGGCAGGGTGCAAAGACCGCCGTTGCCGACGAAGCTTCTGTGATGACGGAAAAGGTGCGCGACAAGGTGCGCGAGGAGCCGATCTTTGCTCTCGCCGTCACGGCCGGCATCGCCTATGTCTTCGGGCTGATGAGCCGTCGCTGATTGCCGACACCCAACAAAAAAGCCGGGAGTGAAATCCCGGCTTTTTTCATGCGCATTTTTCTTGGGATCAGCGCCGGACCATCCGGCCGATGGCGATCAGCAGGCAGGCGCCGACGAAACCGGTGATGAGATAGCCGAGCCAGCCCGACAGCGGCTGCACATGCAGAAGCCCCAGAATGAAGTTGGCGACGATAGCGCCAACAATGCCCAGAATGATGTTCATGAACACGCCCATGTTGCTGCTCATGAACTTTTCGGCCAGCCAGCCGGCAAAGCCGCCGATGATGATTGCCGCAATCCAGCCTACGCCCTGATCTTCCATAGTGATTTCCCTCCGAGAAAAACAACGAAATGAACGCGGAAACTGCAGAAAGGTTCCCCGATTCTCAGGGCTGAAGCAATGTCACCGGCATATGCATCGCGTGGCTGACCAGCTGAAACAGCAGGCCCGACAGGGCAAGCGCCGCAAAACCCAGCGGCATGATCAAACTCTTACCGGACATTTTTACTCTCTCCCATTTGACGTTCGAGAATAAATCATCGGGTAAGCACGGCAAGCCAAATATTAACGGATGGTTAAGCATAAAATTCGAATGAAACGGCTGAGAAGAAACCAGTTTTTACTTCGCCACGTAAATTATTCCAGGTTGCAAAATTAACGTGCCATTAAAGCATATTAGTGATCATCGATACACAGCAACCGTCGGGAGACTCAGATGCGTCATTCACACCTTATGGAACACCTGGAAGCAGCCCGCAAAATCGCCGAGGCCGACAACGAACTGTTCGTCGCCTACCTGATCAAGATGGCGAAAGAGGCTGTGCGCAAGCAGGATAAGGGCGTAAAGCCCAAGGAAGCCGTCGCCGCCTGAAGCTCAGACGGCACTTAGCCCCCAACGCGCGACATTCTGACGGCCAATCGGAAAATTGGCCGCCATGGCACATCGTTAGGGCGGTTTTCGCTCCGTTTCGGACTATGACGGCGCCTCGGCCCTGCGTTGTACGACAACCATAGCGGGCCGCAGCCGAGAGCGGCTTGGATACTAGCTGCAGTCACGCGACAGGCACCCAGACGCGCGTAACGGCCTTATTGTGCGCACGCGGCCGAATTATCCGGGCTCACGACATTGCCGGATGGACCGGTATTGCCGCTTGCATTTGCCTGCGGCTCACGGCGGCAGTCGTTTGAATCACCGGTCGAGCCGGAATTTCCGCTATTGATTGTGCTGTTCGTCGTGTTCGGATCGACGATCCCGGGATTGCTGTTGGTCGTCCCGTTCGTGCCGCCGCTTCCATTGCCGCTCATGCTGCCGGACCCCGACATCGTCCCGGCCCCCGATCCGCTTCCCGTTGCACTACCACCCGAAGAACCGCCGTTGGACGACTGGGCGAGGGCGGATGTTGCCAGCCCGATAGACAGCAGGGATACGGCAGCTATTTTCACAAGCATGATTTCCTCCTTCATCAGTGTTGAAGAAAGCCGAACCGCCTGAGGCGTCTTATGTTCCCATTTTCCGGCAAGGACGATCGCGCCGCAGAGATTTTTGGGGGCAGCCCTTGCATTGACGCGGGCCTTTGCGTCATAAGGCGCGGAACGGAAGAGTGTCCGAGTGGTTTAAGGAACCGGTCTTGAAAACCGGCGTGCGGGAAACCGTACCGTGGGTTCGAATCCCACCTCTTCCGCCACCTGTTTCACGGCGTGAAACACCTTTAATTTAACCATTCATAAACCATAACCATTAAAATTGCGGCTACCGCTGCGATATTGTTCGCAAATTCGGCACATTGGCCACACAATTAAAGTCTCGTTAGGTGCAGGGGCGTAGGCAGGGTTGGTCCGATTTAGGGCACTTGCTTAACCATAACGATCTTTGGCGGCGTGGGACAAATGAAGTTGGAATACGGGGCGGCGTCTTTCGCAACGGGTGTGCGGTGGCTGGCATTGGCGGCGATGTGCGCTGCGGTCACGGCGTGCGGTACAACATCTCAGGCGCCGAAGAAGCGCGCTCACGGCAAAGAATACTTTTCCGAAAAAGAATATGGCGTCAAAGCCAGCCCCCGTGTCGTCGAGGGCGGACCGATCCCGAAGGGCGGCGGCCGCTATATCGTCGGCAATCCCTATCAGGTGAAGGGCAAGTGGTATTACCCGCAGGAAGACTTCTCCTATAGCAAGGTCGGCATCGCATCCTGGTACGGCTCGGCCTTCCACGGCCGCCTGACGGCGAATGGCGAGGTCTATGATCAGCTGTCGATCTCGGCGGCGCATCCGACATTCCCGCTGCCGAGCTATGCGCGCGTCACCAATGTCGAGAACGGCTCGTCGATCATCGTGCGCGTCAATGATCGCGGCCCTTATCACGAGGGACGAATCATCGACCTGTCCAACAAGACCGCCGATCTCCTCGACATGAAGCATAGCGGCACCGGCCGCGTTCGCGTTCAGTATGTCGGCAAGGCGCGGATGGATGGGCATGACATGCCCTATCTGATGGCCTCCTACACGCCGAAGGGCAGCCGCATCCCGGCCGTCGATCCGGGCGGCCAGATTGCAAGCGGCGTGATGGTCGCTTCCAACGATCGCCGCATCACCAGCGACCAGCTGCGCAGCCTGGGCACGCTGACCGAGCCGCAGACCTCCAAGGTTCCGGTTCCGATGTCGGCGACGGCTTACGGCGGTTCGACGCCGAGCGCCCGCTATAATGCTGCGCCGGTCCCGACGCCCGCACCGACGCAGCCTTTCGGCACGATGGGTGCGCCGCAGGGCTTTGGCGAGATGGTGGTTCTGCCGGAGATCGGACCGATCCCCTATGAGCGTCCCTATGGCTGGGGCAGCTCGCTGGCCATGGGCTATCAGGAAACCGAAACGGTCACCGTTCCGATCGCTTTCGACGCCGTCATGGTCCGCAACGATGGCCTGACGCAGGAATCGATCCTCGCCTCCTACAAGCGCCAGCAGGCAAAGCAGCCGGTGCGCTAAGACGCCGATTGCAGGCGCGCACCGGGTTCACTAACCTCCAGAATCGAATTTCGCGCTTGGGGACTTGCGATGCTGAAGCGTCTCATCGGTTATTGCGTTTGCCTGCTTTCTGCCGCTTCGGCGGCAGCGGCAGCCGATCCGGCACCTGCCGGCTTCGTCACCAAGGCGGCGCAGGCCTATATGATCGAGGCTTCGACCGGCACCGTGCTTCTGGCGAAGAACGAGGACCAGTCGTTTTCGCCGGCTTCGCTCGCCAAGCTGATGACGATGGATATCGTCTTTGCCTCGCTGAAGGGCGGCGAGATCACCCTTGATACCGATTATCCGGTCTCCGAATTCGCCTGGCGCACCGGCGGCGCACCGTCACGGACGGCAACGATGTTTGCTTCGCTGAAGAGCCGGGTGCGCGTCGAAGATCTGGTCAAGGGCGTTGCCATCCAGGGCGCCAATGACAGCTGCATCATTCTCGCCGAGGGCATGAGCGGCACCGAGGAGAATTTCGCCGCCGCCATGACGCGCCGCGCCCAGACGCTCGGGATGACCAAGAGCATCTTCGGCAATTCGACGGGCCTGCCCGACGGCGGCAAGAGCAAGACGACGGCGCGGGATATGGTGACGCTGGCAGCCGATCTGCAGCAGACCTATCCAGCCTATTATCCCTACTTCGCGCAGGCCGATTTCGAATGGAACAAGATCTTCCAGCGCAATCGCAATCCGCTGCTCGGTCTCGGGTTAGGCGCCGATGGCCTTGCGACCGGCTTTGCCGAAGGCGAGGGCTATTCGATCGTTGCCTCGGTGCAGCGTGACGGCAAGCGGTTGTTCCTGGCACTCGGCGGCATCGCCTCCGACAAGGAGCGCACAGACGAGGCCAAGCGCATTCTCGAATGGGGGCTGACCTCCTTCGAAACGCGGCAGATCTTTGCCGAGAAGGAAGTTGTCGGGTCGGCGAGCGTCTATGGCGGGCAGTCGGGCAGCGTCAACCTCGTCGCCAAGACGCCGGTCAGCGTCTATATCCCGGTCAGCAATCCCGATCGGCTGGCGGCGCGAATCATCTATCGCTGGCCGCTGACAGCGCCGGTTGCGGCCGATGCGGAGGCGGGGACGCTGGTGATTTCCTCCGGCGGGCGCGTGTTGCGCGAAGTGCCGCTCTTTACCGCGCAGGGCGTTGCCGAGGGCTCGCTGACCAGCCGGGCGGTCGATGCGCTGCTGGAACTCGGCGAATCCGTCTTCTTCTCCTGGCTTTGGGACAAGGCCGAAGGCGCCTGACGGCCCGGACGGCACTTGAAATTGGCGGGGAAGGGCGCTTGCCCGGCTCAGTGCAAGGTTTCACTTGGCGGCGTCTTCGGCTAGATAGGTCAGGAGCCCTGCGTCAATTCTTTCGCAGGATGGCGAGAAGACGGGAAAGTGCGCGTGTCGTCCGGTACGGGATTGTTCGTTACATTCGAAGGCGGTGAGGGGGCTGGCAAATCGACCCAGATCCGCCGCCTTGCCGAAGCTTTGCGCGAGCGCGGACATCAGGTGCTGCTGACGCGCGAGCCCGGCGGTTCGCCGGGTGCGGAAGCCGTTCGCCACGTACTGCTGTCAGGCGCGGCCGAAGCTTTCGGCACGCGGATGGAAGCGATCCTGTTTGCCGCCGCGCGCAACGATCACGTCGAGGAAATCATCCGGCCGGCGCTGCTGCAGGGCAAGATCGTGCTCTGCGACCGCTTCATGGATTCCTCGCGCGTCTACCAGGGGGTAACAGGCAATCTGGAGCCCGATTTCATCGAGACGCTGCAGCGCATCGCCGTCAATGGCGTGGTGCCGGATTGCACCGTCATCCTTGATATTCCCGCAAGCGCCGGTCTTGCCCGGGTGCAGAAGCGCAATGCGGATGGTCCCGATCGCTTCGAGAAAGAAGAGCTGGAAACGCACGAGAAGCGCCGCGAGGCCTATCTCGATATCGCCGCCCGCGAACCGGAACGCTGCCACGTCGTCAACGCCATGCAGGACGAGGCCGCTATCGCCGCCGAAATCCTTGAGATCATCACGCAGCTGACGAGCACTGACGCGGCCGAAAAGACGCCGGAAGCCGTTCATGAGTGAGGACCGGCCCGGCCTGCTGGATGGGGCGATCTGGCCGGCGGAGAATCCCAAGCTCTTTGGTCACGAGGATGCGGAGGCTTTCCTCTCGCAGTCCTATCGCTCCGGCAAGGGGCATCATGCGGTCCTGATCGAGGGGCCGGAAGGCATCGGCAAGGCGACGCTGGCCTTCCGCTTTGCCAATTACGTGCTCTCGCACCCTGATCCCGCGACCGCGCCTGAAATCATTCCTGATCCGGATCCGAATTCTCCCGTCAGCCGCCAGATCTCATCGGGTGCCTCGCACAATCTCCTGCATCTGGCGCGGCCGGTCGACGAGAAGACCGGCAAGGTCAAGTCGGCGATCACCGTCGACGAGGTGCGCCGCGCCGGGAAATTCTTCTCGCAGACATCAGGCACCGGCAACTGGCGCATCGTCATCATCGATCCGGCCGACGACATGAACCGGAATGCCGCCAATGCGATCCTGAAGATCCTCGAGGAGCCACCTAAGCGGGCGCTGTTCCTGGTTCTCTCGCATGCGCCGGGAAAGCTGCTGCCGACCATCCGCTCGCGATGCCTGCCGCTGAAGCTTTCGCCGCTTGGCGAAGGCGATCTCGCGGCAGCGCTCGGCAATCTCGGTGCTGCGACCGACGATCCGTCGCTGCTTGCGGCCGCCAAGGGCAGCGTTGGCGAGGCTTTAAAGCTTATGAACTATGGTGGCGGCGAGATCATCAATGCCTATCAGGACGTGCTTTCGGCGCAGGGACCGGCGGCGCGGCGCGCCATGCACCGGCTGGCCGATGCTCTTTCCGGCAAGGAAAGCGATACGATCTTCGAATTCTTCGTGAGCCATGTCGGCGAAGACCTGATGGACCGGGCGCGTCAGGCGGCGCGGGCAGGGGATATTGCCGGTGCCGAGCGGATGGCGCGGCTACAGTCGGATGTGAACGAGCGGCTGACGGTGTCGGGAGCCTATAATCTCGACCGCAAGCAGACGATCCTCGGCATTCTCGCCGATATCAAGCAACCCGGGCCGTAATCAAGCCGTCAGCAGCTTCCAGGCGACGACGGCAAGCGTCAGCGCCAGCACGATGCGGATGGTGCGCTCGTGCAGCTTCGGCGCCAGCAGGCTGCCTGCGATGATCCCCGGGATCGAGCCGATGAGCAGGGCAACCAGCATCAGCCAGTCGATCTCGCCGATGAACCAGTAGCCCATGCCGCCGATCAGCGTCAGCGGCACGGCATGGACGATATCGGAGCCGACGATCTCGCGGACATCGAGGTTCGGATACAGAACCAGGAGAATGGTGACGCCAAGCGCACCAGCGCCGACCGAGGTCAGCGTGACGAGAACGCCGAGCGCCAGCCCGAGGATGACGGTGAAGATGGCGATCGTCGCGGGCTTCGGTGGCGAGCGCTCGCCGATGGCGCTCTTGGCAAAGGCGAGCACTTGGGAGCGGAAAATCAGCATGAAGGCGGTCATGACCAGCAGCCAGCCAAGCGCGATGGTGATCGTATGGGCGACCTCGACGCTCTTGCGGTCGACGCCGGACATCAGCCAGAGCATTAGCAGGGCGGCCGGGACGCTTCCGGCGGCGAGCGAGCCGACGATGCGCCAGTTGATGCGGCCATGTATGCCGTGGACCGCGGTACCCGCTGATTTGGTGATCGCGGCATAGAGAAGGTCGGTGCCGACGGCAGTTGCCGGATGGACGCCGAAGAGCAGCACCAGCAGCGGCGTCATCAGCGAGCCGCCGCCGACGCCTGTAATGCCGACGAGCATGCCGACAAAGAAGCCGGAGAGCGAATAGAGAGGCTGGAAGGTTTCGGGAAGGCTCAAGCGGCATTCCCCGATGCGCGTGCGGCGATCAGCTCAATTTTCACGGTCTACTCTGCCTCGCCCCTGATGATGGCAAAGGGGTAGGATGCGGGCAAAAACGAGTCAAGCTCAGCTTGCCGCGCAGACGGCCAAAAGGCTGCCGCTTTCGAAACTTAGTGTTTCTCTTCGCCATGACATGCGCTAAGAGCGGCTGACAATTTTTATAGAGTAAGCCGGACAAGATGGCCGCCATGACAGACAAGAAGCCCTTCTACATCACCACCGCGATTTCCTATCCGAACGGCAAGCCGCATATCGGCCATGCCTACGAACTGATCGCCACCGACGCCATGGCGCGCTTCCAGCGCCTCGACGGCCGTGATGTGTTCTTCCTGACGGGTACCGACGAGCACGGCCAGAAGATGCAGCAGACGGCGCGCAACGAGGGCATCACGGCCCAGGAACTTGCCGACCGCAATTCCGGTGAATTCCAGGCGATGGCGAAGCTGTTGAATGCGTCGAACGACGACTTCATCCGCACGACGCAGGAGCGCCACCACGAGACCTCGCGCAATATCTGGAACCTGATGGCCGACAACGGCGACATCTACAAGGATTCCTATGCCGGCTGGTACTCGGTTCGTGACGAAGCCTATTACCAGGAAGACGAGACCGAAGTGCGCGCCGACGGCGTCCGCTATGGCCCCCAGGGCACGCCGGTCGAATGGGTCGAGGAAGCCAGCTACTTCTTCAAGCTGTCCGAATACCAGGACAAGCTCCTGAAGCATTACGAAGAGAACCCCGATTTCATCGGCCCCTCCGAGCGCCGCAACGAGGTCATTTCCTTCGTCAAGTCCGGCCTGAAGGACCTCTCGGTCTCGCGCACGACCTTCGACTGGGGCATCAAGGTTCCGAATGACTCCGAGCATGTCATGTATGTCTGGGTCGACGCGCTGACCAATTACATCACCGCGACCGGCTATATCGAAGACCGCAATGGCCCGCGGGCGAAATACTGGCCGGCCGATGTGCATATCATCGGCAAGGACATCATCCGCTTCCACGCCGTCTACTGGCCTGCCTTCCTGATGTCGGCGGGCCTGCCGCTGCCGAAGCGCGTCTTTGCCCACGGCTTCCTGCTCAACAAGGGCGAGAAGATGTCGAAGTCGCTCGGCAACGTCGTCGACCCCGTTAATCTGGTCAATCACTTCGGTCTCGACCAGGTGCGCTACTTCTTTCTGCGCGAAGTCTCCTTCGGCCAGGACGGCAGCTATAGCGAAGAGGCGATCGGCCAGCGCATCAACGCCGACCTTGCAAACGGTATCGGCAACCTTGCCAGCCGCTCGCTGTCGATGATCGTCAAGAACTGCGACGGCAAGATCCCGGAACCCGGTCCGCTGACGGATGAGGACAAGGCGATGCTGGCTGCTGCCGACGCGCTGCTGGATTCCAACCGCGAAGACATGGGCAAGCAGATGATCCACAAGGCTGTCGCCGCGATCATCGGCGTGGTCTCCGAGACCGACCGCTATTTCGCCGGCCAGGCGCCGTGGGCGCTGAAGAAGACCGATCCGGACCGTATGGCCACCGTGCTCTACGTTACGGCAGAAGTCGTCCGCCAGATCGCCATCCTGCTTCAGCCGATCGTACCGGAATCGGCCGGGAAGCTGCTCGATCTCGTTGCCGCTCCTGCGGACAAGCGCGATTTCGCAGCGCTCGGCGAGGCCGGCCGTCTGGTGCCGGGCACGCAGCTCGAGGCACCCGCACCGGTCTTCCCGCGTTACGTCGCGCCTGAGGCGTAAGGACTGCCGATGCTTATCGATACGCATTGTCATCTGGACTTTGCCGATTTCGACGCCGAGCGCGACGAAATCGTCGCGCGGGCACACCAATCCGGCGTCAAGCAGATGGTGACGATCTCGACGCGCGTCAGAAAGCTCGACGGGCTGCTGGCGATCACCGAGCGCTATCCTTCGGTCTTCTGCTCGGTCGGCACGCATCCGAACAGCGCCAACGAGGAACTCGATATCCAGACGGAAGATCTCGTTCGTCTGGCGAACGCCCATGAGAAGATTGTTGCGATCGGCGAAGCCGGTCTCGACTATTTTTATGACACGCAGACGCCTGAGGACCAGCAGACCGGCTTTCGCCGCCACATCGAAGCCGCGCGCGAAACGCAGCTGCCGCTGGTCATTCACAGCCGCAGCGCTGATGAGGACATGGCGGCGATCCTGACCGAGGAAACAGGGAAGGGGGCCTTCCCTTTCATCCTGCATTGCTTCTCGGCCGGCCCCGAGCTTGCAAAGACCGGCGTCGAGCTCGGCGGCTACATCTCGTTCTCGGGCATCCTGACCTTCCCCAAATCGGAAGAACTGCGGGCGATCGCCAAGACGATCCCGCATGACCGGCTGCTCGTCGAAACCGACGCGCCGTATCTGGCGCCCAAGCGCTGGCGCGGCAAGCGAAACGAGCCGTCCTACGTCGTGAATACCGCCGAGGTACTCGCCGAGACGCTTGATCTCAGCTACGCCCACATGGCGCGCATCACCACAGACAACGCCTTCCGGCTGTTCACCAAGATGCCAAGGATCTAGCGGCGTGGGCTACCGGCGGCGTTTCACCATTCTCGGCTGTTCGTCGTCGCCAGGCGTACCACGCATCACCGGTGACTGGGGCGCCTGCAACCCGGACAATCCGAAGAACCGGCGCACGCGCGCATCCTTCATGGTGCAGCAGTTCGACGGCAATGGCGGCGTCACCACCGTCGTCGTCGACACCGGATCCGATTTCCGCGAGCAGATGATCGCTGCAAAGGTCGGTCACATCGATGCCGTGCTCTACACGCATCCGCATGCCGACCATATCCACGGCATCGACGATCTGCGTGGCTACTATCACAATGCCCAGCAGCGGGTGCCGATCTACGCCAATGCCTTCACGATGGAGCGTATCCGCCAGGGTTTCGGCTATTGCATCGAAACGCCGCCAGGCAGCAATTATCCGCCGATCGTCGAGCCCAGGCTGATCGAGACGCTCGACGCGCCGATCCGCATATCCGGCGCCGGCGGCACCATTTCGTTTCTGCCGCACGAGCAGCAGCACGGCGATATCATCTCGCTCGGCTTCCGCATCGGCAATGTCGCTTATTGCAGCGATATCAGCGACTTTCCGGCGGAAACTGCAGTGAGGCTTGAAAAGCTGGACGTGCTGATCATCGATGCACTTCAATACCGCTATCATCCGAGCCATCTGTCGCTGGAACAGTCGCTGGACTGGATCGCAAGACTGCAGCCGAAACGCGCGATCCTGACGCATATGCATACACCGTTGGACTACGACACAGTGATGGGTGAGACGCCGGATCACGTCGAACCGGCTTACGACCAGATGCAGTTCGAGATCGAACTCAGCGAGCTGGAACAGCGCTAGGGCGCCAGAATGCCGGTTTTCCGGGGTTCTCAGGTAATTTGGGCATATCATTTAGTTCCATAATCTATCTTATGCGATCTTTGCATGTAGCCACAAAGTTAGAATGTCCTGTTTCTGCAAAGTTGGAATGTCACACTCCC
>NZ_JBMDIL010000019.1:0-134126 GCF_057808655.1 Rhizobium sp. FG96
CTCTCGATGGGCCAGAGCTTACTTCAAAATGGATTATTTCAACGGGGCAAGGTCAGATGGATTTTCGCCGCAGACCCGATATCTGATCGCCATCAACGAATACCACTTTAACCGATTGATTGCCTTATCAATACGGTTGTTGCTGTGTAGCAATTTTAGCCTGTAATTACAGTATGCCGAGGTGTAGAAGATCTCTTCTTTGTTTTTTGGGTCAAATACTGTCCCTTGTAGTTCCTCTACAAGTTGATTTGGGTAGCGGCTTGCTACGTCCGGCTTGTCTAAGAACATAGCGCCGGTGCACCTAGCTAGTTCCTTCAAATCGAATATTCTGATCCCGGGTATATCGTCTCTGCCATACTGGTTAGGTCGGCGTTCGAAGTACAAGCGATGTTCTTCGTCTCCACCTCTCGCAATGAAATATCGCTCAACGGACTTGACGCTATCAAGAGTAGCCAAGAACTGATGATCTTCAATCTTATTCTGTCTGTTTGTAGACCTGACAATATCATCTACAATGTCTTGGTCGTCTGTTTCTATGATCTTTGCCATGATTGTTATCTTGTCATTTAGAGAAGATTCGTTCTCAAACAACACGTTCGATGTCTGGCATCCATTAACAATCTGATAGTTGGATATATAGATTTCGTTGCTTTGCAAGCGAACATCGGGCGAGATGATTGTCAGCCCGTTGTTCATTATTCCGAATCGCTGCGATCTACTTGAATCCTGAATGGTATTCCCGATTTCCGTGTTAATTTCACTTCCATCAAATGGAATGAAGTCACGGACGTTTTCTTCAAATATGGACTTCCTAAGGCTCCCGTTTTCGTCGGTCAGCACTTTGTTGGTAAACTCTTTGGCCGAGACGGTGACAACGTAGCTTTCCTCAATACCTGTACTTTTTGGGAACGAGGCAGAGCCGATGATTTCAAATGTCGTCTCGTAGGCGCCTTGGGATTTTATCCAGAGTCCCAGCAACTGCTCTCGTCCAACCAATGTTGCATCTGCGGCGTAAAAAAGGCCGGTTTCATCGAGTCTATTTTTTAATGTCCGTTGCGCCGAGATTATCTCTTTGTCTGACGCCTCATTGGCTGTGTTTACGAAATAGCACTGTATTCTTGGTCTTCCATTTTTTATTTTTCCAACATTCTTTATAATAGTATTAAATATCTCTTTTCTTTCAATCAATTCGTCGTTGTAGGTGTGCTCACTGTTTTCCGATATGAAGTCAAGTACAGCGCTCTCAAATGTGTTTATTTCTTTTTTATTCCATGATTCTGAGGTTTTGCTTTGAATTAGAACGCACACTATGTCGTGGTTGTTTTTCTTTTTATCAAACAGACTCACGATCTCGTCATATGATGTTATGATTGCTTCGTCGCAAATGAAGAACGCAGAGTCTATTCCAGGCTCGTCGCCTTCGTAGACAAGTGCCTCCGGATTTATTGTATCAAAAGTGTAGTGTTTCGCTATGCAATACGCAGAAAAAGCCTCAAAATTCTTGGATTCTGCGAAGCTGAGATTGTAATTTTTTACAAAATTATCGAAGTGGTTCTTAATTACCCGATGCATACTGGCTGTCCTATTTTGTATCAATGGGCAGCTAAATCGATTCTATTTTTGGTTGCAATGCATTTCTTTTATGTTCAGTTCGATTCTAGCTGTCTGGAATTCACCGCCCCGTCCTGCCCTTGCTCCAGCTCTTGCGCTTCTGCTCTCCCCGATCCCTATAGCTCCCGACACCCGTCTTGCCGCGCACCAGCGGGCGAACAAGATCACGCCGATTGCCCGTCAAGCAGGGGCGAGAAGCGCTCGGTGCATTATTGACGCCTACGGTTTTTCCGGCAGTGCGCCGGTAACCGGCTTTTCTGTTCGGCCGACGGTCATTTCGTCGAGGTCGTTGCGGTGGAAGAGGCAGGTTGGAGCAAGCTCGCTCCCTCTAGTCTGCCGGCTATCTCCCCACAGGCGGGGAGATGGACTCGTAGCGGCCGCTCGGTTGCTTACCGCCCCGGCCGCCCGGTCTTCCCCTTCGTCCGGCTCTTGCGCTTCTGCTCGCCCGGATCCTCATAGCTGCCGACGCCCGTCTTGCCGCGCACCAGCGGACGCGGGTCATCACGTTCCGGTTGCCCCTCCATCAGCGGCGAAAACCGCTTTGTGCTCCTCGACGCATCCGGCTTTTCCGGCAGTTTGCCTGAGACCGGCTTTTCGGTGCGGCCGACGGTCATTTCGTCGAGGTCGTTGCGGCGGAAGAGGGATTTGCCGGCCGGTTGCTGGATGTCGCGGCCCATCTCGTCGAGATTGGGGCGGGAGAAGTAGGAGGGTTGAGCAAGATCGCCCCCCTCTGGCCTGCCGGCCATCTCCCCCACAGGTGGGGAGATAGACTCGTTGCGTGCGCTCGCTCTCTTTGCACCCTCAGACTGAGCGGCTGGCGCCGTAGACCGAAGCCTTGAAGCATCCCGCTTGCCGGCTTCCATCGATTTGGCTTCCTCGCGGGCCATCGGGTCGTCCATGACGGCGAGTTCGGCGGCCTTGAGGCGTTTGATTTCGTCGCGCAGGCGGGCAGCCTTTTCGAAGTCGAGGTCGGCGGCGGCGTCGCGCATGCTCTTTTCGAGCGCGTTGAGATGGGTCTGCAGGTTGTTGCCGACGAGGTTGCCGCCGTCTGCGAAGCCCTTGCCGTTGACGCCTGAAATGTCGGCGCGGACGTGGTCGCGCTCGTAGACCGAGTCGAGGATGTCGGAGATGCGGGCCTTGACGCTTTCAGGCGTGATGCCGTGTTCGCTATTGTAGGCCATCTGCTTTTCGCGGCGTCGCGCCGTCTCGTCCATGGCGCGCTGCATCGAGCCGGTGATGTTGTCGGCATAGAGGATGACCTTGCCGTCGACGTTACGCGCGGCGCGGCCGATGGTCTGCACCAGCGATGTCTCGGAGCGCAGGAAACCTTCCTTATCGGCGTCGAGAATGGCGACGAAGCCGCATTCGGGAATGTCGAGGCCTTCGCGCAGCAGGTTGATGCCGACGAGGACGTCGAAGGCGCCGAGACGCAGGTCGCGGATGATCTCGATGCGCTCCAGCGTGTCGATATCCGAGTGCATGTAGCGGACGCGCACGCCCTGTTCATGCAGATATTCGGTCAGGTCCTCGGCCATGCGCTTGGTCAGCACGGTGCAGAGGGTGCGGTAGCCCCTGGCGGCGGTCTCGCGGATTTCGCCGAGCACGTCGTCGACCTGGCTGCGGGCCGAGCGGACTTCGACGGGCGGATCGATGAGGCCGGTCGGGCGGATGACCTGTTCGGCGAAGACGCCGCCTGATTGTTCCATTTCCCAGCCGCCGGGGGTCGCCGAGACGGCGATGGTATCCGGGCGCATCGCATCCCATTCCTCGAAGCGCAGCGGGCGGTTGTCCATGCAGGAGGGCAGGCGGAAGCCGTATTCGGCCAGCGTCGCCTTGCGGCGGAAGTCGCCCCGATACATGCCGCCGATCTGCGGCACGGTGACATGGCTTTCGTCGATGAAGACGATGGCGTTGTCAGGGACATATTCGAACAGCGTCGGCGGCGGATCGCCGGGGTCGCGGCCGGTCAGGTAGCGCGAATAGTTCTCGATGCCCTGGCAGGAGCCGGTGGCTTCCAGCATCTCGACATCATAGCGGGTGCGCTGCTCCAGGCGCTGGGCCTCCAGCAGGCGGCCGGCCTTTTCGAGCTCGACGAGGCGCAGCTTCAGCTCTTCCTTGATCGACTTGATGGCGCCGTTCAGCGTCGGACGCGGCGTCACATAGTGCGAGTTGGCGTAGATCTTCACCGATTTCAGGTCGCCGGTCTTGGCGCCGGTCAGCGGGTCGAATTCGGTGATGGCGTCGATCTCGTCGCCGAACATCGAGATGCGCCATGCCGCATCTTCCAGGTGGGCCGGGAAGATTTCGATCGTGTCGCCGCGGACCCTGAAGCTGCCGCGGGTAAAATCCATGTCGCGCCGCTTGTATTGCTGGGCCACGAGGTCGGCGAGCAGCTGGCGCTGATCCAGGCGGTCGCCGACGGCCATCTGGAAGGTCATCGCCGTATAGGTCTCGACCGAGCCGATGCCGTAGATGCAGGAGACCGAGGCGACGATGATGCAGTCGTCGCGCTCCAGCAGCGAGCGCGTCGCCGAGTGGCGCATGCGGTCGATCTGCTCGTTGATCGAGCTTTCCTTCTCGATATAGGTGTCGGAGCGCGGCACATAGGCTTCCGGCTGGTAATAGTCGTAGTAGGAAACGAAATATTCGACGGCGTTGTCGGGGAAGAAGTTCTTGAATTCCGAATAGAGCTGGGCGGCCAGCGTCTTGTTCGGCGCCAGGATCAGCGCCGGGCGCTGGGTTTCCTCGATCACCTTGGCCATGGTGAAGGTCTTGCCCGAGCCTGTGACGCCGAGCAGAACCTGGCTGCGGTCGCCATTCTCCAGTCCCTCGACGAGATCGCGGATCGCCGTCGGCTGGTCGCCGGCCGGCTTGTATTCACTGTCCATGCGGATGGTGATGCCGCCTTCGGACTTGTCGGGCCGGGCCGGGCGGTGCGGCGTCCAAATCTTGCCGTTCTTGTGCAGCGGGTTGCCGCTCTCGATCAGCTTGGCAAGCGCATCGACCGTGGCGGTGACAGCGGTGCCGGCCGAGAGCGACGACGCTTCTTCGAGGCCGACATCGAGGCCGGAGACCGGATTGAGGCCGGCGGCGGCACGGGTCTTCGGATCGGTCGAGCCGCCGATCGAAACGCCGCGCGCGGTCTTGGAGACCGTCGCCTTCTTGTTGACGCTGACGGCCTCGCTGTGCTTGCGCGCCTCGTTCTCGACCTTCTTGCGGTGCTTGCCGGCCTTGGAGGCGATCTCGCGCTGGCTTTCGACGCCCGCCGCCTCGGCATCACGCTCCAGCTGCTTCACCCAGTCGGAGACCGACCCTTCGAGTGGGGCGCCTTCGAAAGACGACTGGGGAGCTTCCTCGAAGCCATTCGGGGCGGGAGATTTCTTCGGAGTTTTGGCCATGGCCGGAATATGGAGAGAGTCAGCGCGAAATGGAAGAGGCAAAGAGTACAAAAGGGAAACGAATGAATCGTTCGGATTTCGCCAATAGTCGCGCCGAAATAGAAAACCGGCCGGGTTGCCCCGGCCGGTTTTGTCAGGCGCTGAGTAGGTCTCAGCCGTTCTTCTTGATGACGCCGTAGACGATGTTGCGGTTCTTGCCGAAGAAGACCTTGGATTCGTAATTCTGGCCGGCCGTCGCCTCGTGGATGATCTTCCACATGTCGGCTTCCGAACGGAGCAGCAGCGCCCAGTTCATGAAGGTCTCGATGTAGCCGTCGACGAGGATCGGGTAGGAATAGTTGGCGAACAGGAATGTGCCGCCCGGCTTGACCATTTCCAGGCAACGCTGGGTCAGCTTGATGGCGACGCGATCGACCAGGTAGTCGTAGAGACCGGAGGCATAGACGAGGTCGAAAGTGCCCGGGTTGGAGCGGCGCATCAGCAGTTCGCGGACCGAGCCGTCGATCGCCTCGACCGCTGTGCCCTGGAAATCGCGGGCGATGGTGCCGATGCTCATCGGATCCTGGTCGAGGGCGACCCAGCGCTTCAGCGCCTTCTGCTTCATCGCTTCGGAATAGGCGGCTTCGCGCAGGTGGCCGGCGGCGACGCTGAGGACTTCCGTGCCCGGACCACGCTCGGCGGCGACTTCGTCGACCTGGCGGGCGAGGATGTCGCGGCGGTCCCAGTTGGCCTGCGAGGAGGGGGCAGTGCTGGTATATTCGAACAGCGCCTTGCCGAGCTCGGAGGATGCCGCGACCTTGTCCATCACGCTTTCATGGCGGTAGATGAAGTCCAGCAGGGTGGCATCGCCGGAATAGCCGCGCGGCTTGTCCCACGACCACTTGGTCAGCGGATCCTCGAGGAAATAGCTGGTGACGGCGTGGTTCTGGATCAGCGGTACCAGTTCCTGCCAGACGCGCGGGTGGATGCGGGCGCGCATTTCATGCAGCTGCACGGTGACGCTGTCGATGATCTTCGTCGGGTCTTCGGATTTCACGAACTGCTGGCGCGCAAGCTCCAGCATGAGGGCGACTTCACCTTTGCTGATGGCCAGATGCTCTTCGAATCGGTCGCTTTTGGGCGCTTCGAGCTCGTTGGCTATGGCTTTGGGCGTAATAAGGCTATGGCCGTCGAAATCCATCTTAGGTTGGGTCACGCGATACGTCCTCTAATCAATTGGGGTTAAATTACCGGGGCACACCTGTACCGTTTTCGGCGATACCTTGAATTGTATATTAGCGAGAAACTTTTCATTAACCATTGAAATCCATAAACATGATTAACGGCGCCGGTTTCGCTGGAATTTAGCAAGCTTTAATGCAGCCCCTCTATTTTGGTGGGGTCGGATTGCCGGTATTGCCGTGTCTCAT
This sequence comes from Rhizobium sp. FG96, assembly GCF_057808655.1. Lineage (NCBI taxonomy): Bacteria > Pseudomonadati > Pseudomonadota > Alphaproteobacteria > Hyphomicrobiales > Rhizobiaceae > Rhizobium > Rhizobium sp. FG96. The sequence continues at coordinate 6,419 of NZ_JBMDIL010000019.1, forward strand.
CACCTGAAGGGGCTAAGCGAACCGCACGAATGCGTCGGTCAATTCCGTCTGGATCAACAGCGGAAATCTCCGGCGGAGATAGTACGGAGCGGTGGAAGAGTGCATGAAGCACGCGATTGCTTATGCGGCAGAGATTGATCTTGAACCCAAGTTGCTGCGGCCAACGCCGGGCGAACTGCGGGATCTCTATCGCATGGAAGGGGAGACTGAGCGAAAGACGGCGACACGGCAGGGGCTGTGGATCGCGGTTATCGTCTATATCCTGTTTTCCGCGACCGACCTGCTGCTGATCCCCGACGTCGCCACCTATACAATTCTCGCCCGCGTCACCGTCGGCACGCTGGCGCTGCTGATGCTGGAGGCCGAGGTCTATTTCGGCAAGAGCATCCAGTGGCTCGACCGGACCAGTGCCACGGCGCTGGTGCTCGGCTTTGCCGTCTGGTGCTTTCCGGCGGTGCGCACGGTGCATGCCGACAGCCTGTCCTATTATATGATCTTCGGCGCTATCTTCATGATGGGCGCCAACCAGTTCTTCAATTTCCGCTTCGGCCTGTCGGTGCTGGCCTCCAGCGCCGTGCTGACGACCTTCCTCGGCTCGCTGTTCTTCTTCTGGCCGACCAGCATCTACGCGATGGCCTTCGGCATGTTCTACGTGTCGTGCTTCGTCTTTACTTCCTATGTGAACTGGAAGCTCAATCACGAGCGCTACCACGTGTTTCTCAACGCGCTGGAAGCCCGGATGCAGCAGAAGGAAGCGACGGAGCGCGGCGAAGCGCTGCTGCGCATGTCGAACACCGACTACCTGACCGGTCTCGAAAACCGCCGCGCCGTCGACCAGCGTCTGCGCGACCACTGGAAGGAATGGCAGCGCAAGGGCGTCGGCTTTACCGCCATCCTCGTCGATGTCGACTTCTTCAAGAAATATAACGACGGCTATGGCCACCAGGAAGGCGACCGCTGCCTCATCCATGTGGCGCGCACGATCAAGGACGCGATCGAGGTCTATGGCGCATCGATCGGCCGTTACGGCGGCGAAGAATTCATCGTGCTGGCGCAGTTTGCCGAGCGCGAGCGTGTTGCCGAGCTCGCCGAATGCATCCGCGCGACCGTCGAGCAGATGGGCCTGATCCACGAGGAGCGCCGCGACGGCACCTCGATCGTCACGGTCAGCATCGGCGCGGCCTATACGCGCGACCAAAGCGGCAAGCTCGAAAAGATCATCCACGAGGCCGACCGGGCGCTCTACAGCGCCAAGGCAAGCGGCCGCAACTGCGCGCGCCTGTTCGATCCGAACGATCCGTTCAGCAGCGACGAGAGCGAAAATATCGCCGCACTGCTGCGCATCGCGGTGGCGCAGGATCTGTTGTCGCTGGTCTATCAGCCGATCGAGGATATCCGCACCGGCGGCCGCGACGCTGTCGAGGCGCTGATGCGCCTGAAGACGCTGGACGGCAGCTCGATCCCGCCGAGCCTGTTCATTCCGATCGCCGAGCGCACCGGGATGATCCTTGAGCTCGGCCGTTGGGTCATCCAGACCGCCTGCCGCGACGTGCTGCTGCCGAACCTGGCGCAGATCGCCAGCGTCAACGTTTCGCCGATCCAGCTGCGCATGCCCGGCTTTGCCGCCAGCGTCGCTGCGATCCTCTACGAGACCGGCGTCTCCGGCAATCGCCTGGCCTTCGAGATCACCGAAGGGCAGGAGATGGAGATGCATGCGGACGTGCTGAAGTGCATCAGCGACCTGAAGACGCTTGGCATCCGCATCTGGCTCGACGATTTCGGCACGGGCTTTGCCGGCCTGTCCTGGCTGCGCCTGATTGACTTCGATACCGTCAAGATCGACCGCTCCTTCCTGCATGGCAGCGCCACGCCGCGCGGCAAGGCGATGCTCGAGGATATCGTCGGGTTGATCCGCAACCGAGGCCCGAAGATTCTGGTCGAGGGTGTCGAGACCGCCGAGCAGATGACCCTGCTGCGGCAACTGCGTATCGACTATGCCCAGGGCTACCATCTCGGCCGGCCGGCGCCGGTTCAGGCAATCGACTCCACGCCCTCCAAGCCGCCGCGGCCGACGCTTGTCGCCTCGCGTCCGGCAGGCCGCTGACGCCGCCTGCCAAAATGCCGCAGTCTGGCGGCGGAACAATGTCAGGATCGCTGACGTTCTGAAGTGTCACCTCCCGGTGGCACTTCCGCCCGTTTCAGGGCGCTCTCTCCGACGGCATCCGGAATTGCCCCGCCTCGCCGCCGCTTTCGGACGGAGGAACAGACATGTCCGCATTGGCAAGCCTGCGTGCGCTCTCCCCGCAGCAGCGTAATACCCTTGTTGCCAGCTATCTCGGCTGGACCCTTGATGCCTTCGATTTCTTCATTCTCGTCTTCGTTCTCAAACATATCGCCGAAGAATTTCACACGGATGTTCCGGCCGTCTCGGCAGCGATCTTCCTGACGCTTGCGATGCGTGCCGTCGGCGCGCTGATCTTTGGCCTTGCCGCCGACCGCTTCGGGCGTCGCGTGACGCTGATGGCCGACGTGCTGCTCTATTCAATCTTCGAGTTCCTGACCGGCTTCTCGACCGGGCTGACGATGTTCCTGATCCTCCGGGCGCTCTATGGGATTGCCATGGGCGGCGAGTGGGGCGTCGGTGCCTCGCTTGTCATGGAGACCGTGCCGGAGGAATCCCGCGGCATCGTTTCAGGCATCCTGCAGGCGGGTTATCCCTCCGGCTATCTGCTGGCCTCTATCGTCTTCTTCCTGCTGTTCCCGGTCATCGGCTGGCGTGGCATGTTCTTCGTCGGTGCGCTGCCGGCGCTGCTGGTGCTCTATATCCGCCGCAATGTGGAGGAGAGCCCGGCGTTCATCGAGAGGCAGCGGAAGGGGCGCAGGCCGTTCCTGACGATCCTGCGCGAAAACATCCCGTTGTTCATCTGGTCGGTGCTCCTGATGACGGCCTTCAATTTCCTCAGCCACGGCACGCAGGATATCTATCCGACCTTCATGGAAACCCAGCGCGGCTACGACAGCTATACGACCGGCGCGATCGCCATCGTCTATAATATCGGCGCGATGTGCGGCGGGCTGTTCTTCGGGGCGCTGTCGCAGCGCATCGGCCGCAAGAAGGCGATCGTCATTGCCTCGCTGCTGGCGATCCCGGTTGCGCCACTCTGGGTCTATGCGCCTGGTCCCGTGCTGCTCGCCATCGGCGCCTTCCTGATGCAGTTCTTCGTCCAGGGCGCCTGGGGCATCGTGCCGGTGCACCTCAACGAGCTGTCGCCGGACGAGGTGCGCGGCACATTCCCGGGCTTTGCCTATCAGCTCGGCAATCTGCTGGCCTCGGGCAATGCGACGATGCAGGCCGGTCTCGCCGCCCACTGGAACGGCGATTATGCGACAGCGCTGCTCGTCGTCGCCGCCGTGGTTGCGGCGGTCGTCGCCCTGTTGGCCGGCTTCGGCTACGAGAAGAAGAATGTGCGCTTCGGCACGGAGGAGGCCGAGGCGCCAAGCGGCGCGTATCGCGCCTGAGCGCGAAGGGCGGGTCACTCCACCCGCCCTTCGCCCGTTTCCGGCTGTAGCTATTTCTTAACCAGCGTCTTCTAATGTTTGTTTTGCGGTGGTCAGGTATTGCGTTCCACTGCAGCTTGATTTGGCTGGCCTGGTGCTAGCTGAAATCCACAAATCCTAAATTTATGGAATCGACACGGCGCCTGTTGCGCGTGAAGACGCCATATCCCTCGCGGCTGCCATCATTGTTGGTGTTGCCTTCGAGCGTCACGAGCTTGCCGTCGGCGAGACCGGTCACGAACCCCGTGTGCCCGCTTCGGCCGCCGGTATCGATATAGAAGACCATGCCGGGAATAAGCCTGTCGGGATCGGCGCGGGCCTCGGCTGCGCTGACAATGTTTGCCGTGCGTGCTTCATGTACCGTTTCCCAGGAGCGCCAAACGCTAGCCGTCTTGGGCGCCGGGTTGGAGACGCCGATATTGGCGGATGCCTTGGCGAAGCACCAGTAGACAAAGGCCATGCACCAGGGTTGCCCGAGAAGCGATGCCGAGACGCTGCTGAGATAGGCATCCACCTCCGGACCACGGTTGCTGCCGCGGGGAATTTCACGGACGTCGAGCTGTGAGCGCGCGACATCGAGGACGGCGTCCAGCAAGCCGCTTGGTGCTTTGGAGGCGGCAGGAGTGGTGGAGGTTGTCTGATCTTCGTCGAACAGCGAACCCCAGGTCTTCGGGCCGACGACCCCATCGATATCGAGCGGTTCGCCGCCGCCATCTTCATGCCGGGCCTGAAACAGCTTTACCGCCCATTCGGTCTTCTCACCGAAATCACCGTCGACACCGCCTGCTTCGCCGATACCGAGAAGGATGAGCTTTTCCTGTATCCGGCGGACTTCGCCGCCGCTGCCACCACGGCGGAGCATCTGGCCGGGATAGGCCGGCGCCTTGACGACGGTGATGTTCGCGAAGGGCTGCACCGGTGGCTCGTCCGCAGCTGGTGCAGCGGGAGCGGTTAGCGATATGAGGCTATGTTCGACCAGATAGCGCAGGATCGCCATGGCGCCGCATTGCCGGCTGACGGCGCTATCGGACCATTTGCCATCCGCAACATATTTGCCGCTCGTGTAGGCCGTCGTGAAGCTCCAGAGATAAGGGCTTTTGACCTGCGGGTGGAAGCGGCGGTAGCCCCAGCCATTATACTCTTCGAACACAAAGGCGATCTCGGCGACAGACCAGCCCTTGGATTTGACGTCGGCCAGCGCATCGACTGCGCTTTCCTCCCAGGTGAATGGCGGCTTGCCGCTTTTCGGTCGGCCCGCGGGCACCTGAACCGTGCGTGCGGTGAGCGGGTCGCCATTGTGGAGATGGCGGTCGAACCGGCCGTTGGCTTCGAGGCTGTGAATGATGCCGATTACATAAGGTGGAATGCCGGTCTTGCCGCCGACATCCTGATAGCGAGCCCAGTTGGCGGGCGAGATGATCCGCTCGGCAACGGCTCGCACCGCGGACAGATATTCGCTGCGAATTTTCGCCGAAGCGAAGATCAGGTCGTATTCCTGGGTCAGGCCTGGTGAAAGAGTAATGGCTGTCATGGCATTCCTCCCGTTGCGAAGCGGACATGCGCTTGCGCCGTACGGCCCTTCGGGCGCGTGCCGTTCGAAATGTGTTGAGATACCGGTCTGAGCGCCTCGGCCGGTCATGGCCGATGGCGAGATCGCGCTGTATCAAGTCACATCACGGGATGATTTGAAACGAATTGCCTGCAATCAGGGGTGGTTGTCTATTCGGTTGCGGTAGTGGCCCGCCGTTCCGGCACAATCTCCCGCCGCCCGTAGACAAACACCGCAATCGCCGCAAGCGCGGCGAGGCCATGCACCAAGTAGGCAAGCCCGTATCCGCCTTCCTTGGTCAGCCATCCCGCAACGATATTGCTCAGCGAGGCGCCGATGCCCTGGACGGTCATGACGGCGGCGAGGCCGGCGTTGAAGCGGCCGGTGCCGGAGAGGATGCGTTCGGCGGCGAGCGGTGTCGCGATGCCGATCAGGCCGGCGCCGGCGCCATCGAGGAACTGGACCGGATAGATCGCCGCGAAGCTTTCGAAGCTGCCGGCGATGGCGCCGCGCAGCGGCAGGGCGCAGAGCGCGATGACGAAGATCGAGGCGAGGCCGAAGCGGCGGATCAGGTAGGGAGCGGCGAGGGCCATGCCAATCATCGACAGCTGCGAGACGCCGGTGACGATCGCCGTCGTGCGGAAGGGCGTGCCGAGCTGGATCGAGAAATCCTGGGCGATCAGCCGGCTCATCGGCGCATTGCCGAAATGGAAGATCAGCAGCGTCACGGCAAGCAGGATGAGGCCGCGGGAGCCGGCGATGACGGAGTAGCCCGATGGACCCGGGCTGCCGTCGTCATGGGCAAGGCCACGGGCGACCTTGTTGTCGATGCGACGGGGATCGATCGCCAGCGTTGCGGCGATCGTGGCGAGCGCGGTGAGGATCATCAGGCCGATGATACCGTTAAGGCCGAAGAACGAGGAGGCGAGATAGACGCCTGCCAGCGAGACCACATTGCCGGCATGGTTCCAGAATTCGTTGCGCGCCACCTGATCCGGAAAGGCCGCTTCGCCGACGAGGCCGAGTGTCAGGCCCATCAGCGCCGGGCCGATCACGGCGCCGACGATCGCCGTCATCGATTGCCCGCCGAAGACCGAGGCGTTGCCGGGACTTGCGAGCGTCCAGAGTGCCGCCGCCGTCACCAGGATCACCGGCACGATGATCAACAGCCGCTTATGAGGTGAGGTATCGACGAGAGCGCCGAAGAGCGGCGTGGCGATCAGCCCGAGAATGCCGCCGAGCGTGGCGACCACGCCGAGCGTCATCGGCGTCCATCCATGCGTCGCGAGGAAGCCGTCGAGAAACGGGCCTAATCCGTCGCGGGCGTCGGCGAGGAAGAAATTCAGGGTTGCGAGGGCTGCGAGCGAGCGGCCGAAGAGGCGGGATGGGTGCGAGGCGGTCACGGGGTTTCCTTCGGGACGAAGCTTTGTCCTGAAGGTAGATCCGCTTTTGTGCGGGCCGCTTCCGGCGCTCGCCATGAACGGCGGACCCGATCGAAAGTTCCCCGGTTTTGCGGCGTGAGCGGCTATTGCGGTGAAAATCCGTTGTGCCGCCGGAGAGGCCTTGAAGAGCGTGGATTTCGGGATACATGGTGGCGCCAGCAGTCACGCCTCAAGGATTCTCCCATGCCGTTTTCGCTGAGCCCCGCCGCCGTCTGGCCGGTCATCATGCTTTTTGCCTCGAACATCTTCATGACCTTCGCCTGGTACGGGCATCTGAAGCACAAGAGCAGCGCCATCTTCCTGGCCATCATCGCCAGCTGGGGCATCGCCTTCTTCGAATATTGCCTGGCGGTTCCGGCCAACCGTATCGGCTCGGCGGTCTATACGACGGCGCAGCTGAAGACGATGCAGGAAGTGATCACGCTGATCGTCTTCGCAGGCTTCTCGATCTTCTGGCTCGGTGAGAACCTCACCTGGAACCACGCCATCGGCTTTGCGCTGATCGCCATCGGCGCATCTTTCATCTTCCGCGGCTGAGGAGTGGCCGCCTGCCTTAGGGCAAAAGCGACAGGCGGCCGGCCCTGCGATAGGGGTGGCTGATCCCAGGGCAGGCGGGTCCGTAGCGGATCGACTGGCGGCGCTCCATCAAATCGGCGCCGTCTTTTCAACGGTGCGTTGCCACTTGCCATTCTCCCTGCCTGCATGGAAACTGCACGGATAGGGGGAGTGGACCATGGCAGAGCGCGGCCGCGAGTTTGCAGATATCGCCTATACTGTCCTCGTCGTCGAAAAGAAGCCCGGGGTCGAGACCGTGGCGGCTACCCTCGGCATGACCTATGCGGTGCTGCATTCGCGGCTGATCAACCGCACCTGCTTTTCCGCCGACGAGATCAATGCGCTGGTGCGGGCGGTGCCGGATGTGCGGCTCGTCAACTACCTACTGAAGGAGACAGGTTTCATTGCGGCCGACCGGCCGTCGCCCGAGACGGCTGATATAGACGGCGCGCCTGTCGATTTGCAGCGCAGCGCGACGCGTGTGGTGGTCAACGCGACGGGCATATTGGAGGTCGTCGATGCGGTGCTTGCCGGTGGCGGGATCGACCACCGGCGCGAAGCGCTGGTGCACCGGGAGATCGACGCAACTGAACGGGCGCTCGCCACGTTGCGGCTCCGGCTCACCGGCGAGTGATCAGAGCGCCGTACTGGCGCGGCGCAGCTTGCAGAGCCATCCGTCACCTTCGGCCTTGAGCGCCTCCATCTCCGCAGCAATATCTTCATGGCGCTGCTCCAAGAGCTGCTTGCGCGCGGCGGTGCTGCTTTTGCGAAGCTTGGATTCGATGGCGAGCAGCTGGAGCTTGTAGAGATTGAGGGTGCGCACGATGCGCATATATTCACGGAGTGGATCAGGATCAGGCATGACAGGCTTTTGGGCACGTGGTTTCACATGCCTGCCGCGTATCGCGGCTCTGCCGCCCGCGACATCGAAACGGCCCCAGTTTTTCAACGGCTGATAGCATTGCTCTTAACGCGCGGTAACATGGAGTGACCGGGGCATGGGGAACGGGTAAGGGCGGCGCGCGTTGGATTTCCATGTACTGGAGATCACAGATGCAGAAGAACAAGCCGCTCGTCGAAGTCGTCGTATCCACCAGCAAAGGCAAGGTGCCGCTCGGGATCATGAATACCGAACAGGCGCTGGCGCTGCCCGATGAGATCGACGCCAAGGTTTCGCATCCGGATCACAAGCCGGGCGAGACCGATGTCTATATCCCGCTCGAGGAGCTGGAGCGGCATCCGGTGGTGACCGCGACGGAGCGAAAATCCCAATAATTACAAATAGTCCATGTCTGGAAAACGCCGCAATTCGCGCGAAATCCGGTCGCAATTGGCTGAGACGCTCAATCATCAACGATGATGAGGTAACTAGCCATGAGCGTGTCATTCGAGACCATGGCATCAATCCGCTTCGGTTACGGTTTCAGACCTGGCGAGGCCGCGCCACAGAACAAAAGTCAGCTGCTCGATCAAGTCCGAATAGGCATCAAGACCGAGCCGTTATATCTCGCCGGCGGGATTGAAGGGCGCCATGAGCAGATCGAAGAGCTGCAGACTGCGTTGATCGATCTGCGCAGCGGGCGGAACCACCAAACGAGGCACGAAGGCCGCCTCATATTGCAAAAGGGAGCCTATCAGACTTTTCAGCGCGATTGCAGCGCGCGGCTCATGCAGGCCGTCCTGTCTCCGAACGGTTTTTACGAGCGGTTGGCCACTTTCTGGACCAATCACTTCTCGACCAGCGCCGACAAGAGCCTGCAGATGCGCTTGGTCGTACCGCTTTATGAGGCGGAGGCGATCAGGCCGCATATTGGCGGATCGTTCCGCCGCCTGTTGCGTGCTGCGACAGAACATCCGGCGATGCTCATCTATCTTGATCAATCCCTGTCACAAGGCCCTGACTCACTCAACGGTCGGTCCCAGCATAAAGGTCTCAACGAAAATCTCGGACGTGAACTACTGGAGCTCCACACGCTTGGAGCAGGAAGCGGTTACACGCAGGCAGACGTGCATTCCGCCGCTTTGGTACTGACTGGGCTTACCGTCGATGATGATGCGCTGGCCACGATTTTTCGGCCACGCCTGGCGGAGCCGGGATCGCACTCGGTTCTGGGCATTGGATATGGGGGAGAGCATCGACGGCGGAAGGATTATCGAAATCTGCTCGATGATCTCGCGGATCATCCGAGGACCGCCGAACATATATGCCGCAAGCTCTGTATCCATTTTATCTCGGACGAGCCGCCAGCTGATATTGTCAATGCGATGGTTGACGCATGGGATGCAGCGAGTGGCAACTTGCTGGCCGTCTATGATGCGATGCTCTCCCATCCTGCAGCCTGGCGCGACGAAGGGTCTAAGGCACGTCAGCCGTTCGACTATATCGTGACCGGCCTACGGGCTCTGGATTCTGGCGGTGGTGACGGCATTGCCGCCGGCTTTATGCAGGACAATCAGGATGATGATGACGGCTCGGAAATGGCGGCGCAATCGAAGGCGAGCGATGACAACAAATCCATGGACAATGCGATGGCCCCGCCAGCCGATGGTGCTGGCGACACCGTGTCCGCGGATGCGACCGCCGAAGATCGGGACGTGATCAAAAGGCGCAAGGCCGTCAAGGCGGCACGGGCGCTTGGGCAGGGCGCCTTGCGGCGGATGGGCCAACCAATCTGGCTGCCGCCAAGCCCGGCGGGTTTCGAGGAGAAGTTCGACGCCTGGATCACTGCCAGCCAATTGGCCGAGCGGCTTGCCTGGGCGCGGCGTGCCTCGGCGCGGTTCGGAAAGGATCAGGATCCACGCGAGTTTCTGAAAGCCACGCTTGGCGATGCGGCCCGTGACCAGACGATCCGCGTCGTGTCGCAGGCGCCCAACAAGATCAGCGGCCTGACGCTGGTTCTCGCATCTCCCGAATTCAACCGCCGATAAGGAGCCTCGCGATGACAGAGATTGTGCTTTCGCGCCGCGGTTTTCTTGCCTCTGCCTGCTGCATTGCAGCAGCCCCCATCTTCACTCCCGTGACCTTCGCGGCCATGCCCGGCGATAACAGATTCGTCACCATTGTGCTGCGTGGCGCCATGGACGGGCTTGATCTGGTGCAGCCTTATGGTGACGCCGGCTTTGCGGTGCTGCGCCCGACACTGGCGCTGACGCCAGACAAGGGGCTTCTCGATCTCGATGGTCACTTCGGCCTCAATCCGGCAGCGGCGGATCTGCTGCCGCTCTGGAAGTCGAAGGAGCTGGCCTTCGTTCATGCGGTGTCAACGCCCTACCGCGATCAGCGCAGCCATTTCGATGGCCAGGACATGCTGGAATCCGGCGGTGAGCATGTGGCCGAAGAAAAGACCGGCTGGCTCAACCGGGCGCTCGCTGTCATCCCGCGCTCGGATGCGCGCAAGGCGATCGACGTCAATACATCGACGGAGCTCATCCTTTCGGGCCCAAACAATGTCGATGTCTGGGCGTCCGATTCCAATCTCGGCACCGCGAAGGACGAAATGCAGTTCCTGATGCGGCTCTATGCCGACGATCCGGCTTTCGCCAAGGCGATGGAGGAGGCGACCAGGGCAAACGGTGCGGCGATGATTGCCGAACCGGAGGGAAAGCGTGGCGAAAAGATCACTGATGTTGCCGCACTCGCCGCAAATATGCTGAAAGGCGAATATCGGATCGCCAGTTTCTCGATCAACGGCTGGGACACGCATGGCGGCCAGATGGCGCAGTTCAAGCGGCCGGCGCAGGACCTGGCGCAGGCGATCAATACGCTGAAAGTGACGCTAGGCCCTGACGTCTGGTCGAAGACCGTCGTGTTGGCAATGACCGAATTCGGCCGTACCGTCCGCCAGAATGGCTCTGGCGGAACGGACCATGGCACCGGCGGCTGCGCGCTGCTTGCAGGCGGGGCGATCAACGGCGGACGCATCCTCGGCAAATGGCCGGGTATCGGCGATGCCCAGCTGCTCGAGGACCGCGACCTGATGCCGACGGCCGATGTCCGCGAGATCGCCGCTGCGATGCTTTACCGGCAGTTCGACGTCAGCCCTGACGACCTGACCGCGAAGATTTTCCCGGGACTGAGCTTCGACAAGTCATCGCAATTCTTGCGCGCTTGACTTCGATCCCGGATGTCACTCGGCGGGGACCGGCTTGGGTGCGCCGTTCTCGTCGAGCGCCACCATGATGAAGGTGCCGGCGGTGACTTTTTCCATCTTGTTGTAGCGGGAGCGGTGCGCCCAGGCCTCGACGATCAGGGTGATCGAGGTGCGGCCGACGCGGTCGATGTCGGTGTAGACCGAGAGCGTGTCGCCGATCTTGACCGGCAGTTCGAAGGCCATTTCCTTGACGGCGGCGGTGACGACGCGGCCGCGGGCGCGTTCGGCGGCGCGGATGCCGCTTGCCAAGTCCATCTGCGCCATGACCCAGCCGCCGAAAATATCCCCTGCCGGATTGGCGTCGCCGGGCATGGCGAGCGTGCGGAGGGTGAGTTCACCTTTCGGCTTCGGGCTGTCGTTCATTGTCAAGTCCTTGTCATTTCACGAAGCGTGAAGATGGCAGGCTTGACGGCTGAATGGCAAGGGCAATGACGCGGTTATGCAGGGATGGCCGGCGGCGATCTCTCAGAGACGGCCGAGCGTGAAGAACAGAGCTGCCCAGAAGAGAGCCGACAACTCGGCTGCCACCAGAAAACCGATCGCGCGTTCCGTCATGGAGCTTCTCCTCGTGGGTTAAAAAGGGGGCTCGCGACCCCAGACGCGAGCCCCAATCCTTTCGTGTCCGCCAAGACGCGTTAGGATGGCGAGCGAAATACTCAAAATGGGGGAGGCGCGGTATCATAAGATCTTGGGATAGGGACGCTGGAGCAGGGCTCTACATCCGTCTCCTGCCCGGTCACGAATTATTATGCTTACCAGACCGCAAAAAAATCGCTGAGCTTAAATATAATAGAATTCATATGCTTGATCGATGGGATGCCGTTGCAAGAGCTTCCTTTCGTTACGTTATGTGACGCCGAGCTAATAATGCTTCACCGGCCAGTAAGACATGCGCTGCAGAATTTGCGCCGATCATGACTGCGTGAATGCGAGGGGACTTCGTGCGCAATACAAAGATTTCGACCCGTCTCTACGGGCTTGTCGGGCTGACGCTGGCGATTTTCGTCGGCGTGATGGCTTTCTTCCTGAACTATTCCTACTCGGAGCTTGAGGCGGAGCGGAAAGCCGGGCTGGCGCAGATGGATGCGACGGCCATCAACATCATGAAGAAATACTACAAGATGGAGCAGGACGGTACGCTGACGCGCGAACAGGCGCAGACGGCGGTCAAGGACGTCATCGCTTCCATGCGCTATGGCGACAGCGGTTATTTCTGGATCAACGACATGCATCCCAACATGGTGATGCATCCGATCAAGCCGGAGCTGAACGGTACCGACCTCACGCAGAACAAGGATCCGAACGGCAAGTTCCTGTTCGTCGAGTTCGTCAATACGGTGAAGGCGCATGGCCAGGGCTTCGTCGATTACTACTGGCCGAAGCCGGGTGCCGAGCAGCCGGTTCTGAAATACTCGCATGTTGCAGGCTTCGAGCCCTGGGGCTGGGTTGTCGGTACCGGCGTCTATGGTGACGACCTTGCCGCACTTTACCGGCAGAACGCGCTGTGGGCGGCGCTGCTCTGCGGCCTGGGCGCGATCATCACCCTGCTCATTGCCTATGCGATCGTCCGCAGCGTCACCGGTCCGGTGGCGCGGATCGGTGCTGCCATGCATGCGATTGCCACCGACGACTCTGCTGCCGCCGTGGTCGACAGCGAGCGCCGCGACGAAATCGGCCATATGGCGAAGGCTCTGCTTGTCCTGCGTGACTCGATGATCGAACGCAGTGAGATGCGTTCGCGCGAAGATTCCCGCCAGCGCGAGCTGGATGGCGAGCGCCGCAGCAGCGAGCAGCGGATGCGCAGCTCTGCGGAACGCCAGAACCACGCGATGATGACGCTCGGCCAGGGGCTGGAACGGCTTGCTGCCGGTGATCTCACCGTGACGGTCGGCGATCTCGGCGAGGAATATTCCAAGCTGCGCTCCGACTTCAACGCGGCCGCCGGTGCGCTTGCCAGCGTCATCCAGGCGATCTCGGAATCGAGCCATGTCGTCAATGACAGCGCCTCCGATATCAGCGAAGCAACCAGCAACCTGTCGAAGCGGACGGAGCAGCAGGCTGCTGCCCTGGAAGAGACGGCGGCGGCTCTCGATGAGATCACCGCAACCGTTCGCACCGCCTCCGAGCGGGCAACGGAAGCGCGCGAGATGGTGTCCGAGACGAAGACCAGTGCCGGCAAGTCCGGCGAAATCGTTCGCAACGCTGTGGCGGCAATGAGCCGGATCGAGGATTCCTCGAGCCGTATCGGCCAGATCATTGGCGTCATCGACGAAATCGCCTTCCAGACCAATCTTCTGGCGCTGAATGCCGGTGTCGAAGCGGCGCGTGCGGGTGAGGCGGGACGTGGTTTCGCTGTCGTTGCGCAGGAAGTGCGCGAGCTGGCGCAGCGTTCGGCGAATGCCGCGAAGGAGATCAAGACGCTGATCAGCAATTCGGCGGCCGAAGTCGAAACCGGTGTGTCGCTGGTTCGCTCGACCGGCGATGCGCTGGTCGAGATCGAGGCACTGGTCAACAAGGTCAACGACCACGTGAATTCCATCGCGACGGCTGCCCGCGAGCAGGCGACGGGGCTGCAGGAGATCAATACCTCCGTCAACCACATGGACCAGATGACGCAGCAGAATGCCGCGATGGTGGAAGAGACCACGGCCGCCAGCCAGACGCTCGCCACCGAGAGCAACCAGCTGCGCACGCTGCTCTCCAACTTCCGCCTCGGCCAGGGCGAGGCGACGGCTCAGCGCTCCTATAACCGGGCGGCTTGAGAATATCAGGAGAAGGCGGGAAACCGCCTTCTCCATCACGGGTAAGCTTTCCTTCACCAGTTTTATTTAAATTTGAGCGGAATTCTTCAGGTTGCAAGCAGGGCTGCGGGGCGATGGAGGGTATTGTGTCTGTCTCTCTTTTGCGGCGTATCGTGCTGACCACGCTGGTTTCCACGGCGCTCACGACCTGTTCCGTCAGTGACGGCCTCGTGCCGCCTGCAAGTGTCGATACCGGCACGAAAGTCAGCTCCATTTCTCCCCCCAGGCAGTCGGCCATGCGCATGGCGCCGATGGAAACGGCGCAGTCCTATCCTGCATCCGCGCCCGTCTCGCGCGCCGGCGGATCGGTCGATTATCTCGATACGCCGAACCTTGCAGGCGAGGGCCATGCTGCAGGCGATGTCGCTCCGGCGTCCGGCCGCAGGTTGCCGATGATCGATAGTGACGAGGCGCTCGCCCAGCAGCAGGTGCCGCGCTCACAGAACGCAGCCGGCAACTGGGGCGGCACACAGCAGCTTTCGGTGCCCGACGGCGGCGTCAACATGGATTCCGAGCTCGGCGCCGAACCGGTGGTCGGGCTCGCGCAGGAGCAGCAACAGCAGATCGCCGAGGGCGAGACCGCCGAGCCCGTCGTCGATGGCATCGGCACGGATGCGCCGACGCAGCGCAACGCCATGCCGCGACCCGCCGCACAGGCGCAGATGAGCCAGGCCCGCGTCTGGAACGACGGCAGCGCCGTTGTCGCGCCGCAGCGCGTTCCCGAAGAGGACGAGAGCCAGGAAGTGGCGATGCTGCGGCCCTCGAACCCGATGATGAGCACGCCGGCAATGCCCGCCGATCCCGGCATGATGCCTGCCTCCGAGCGCGCCTGCCGCCAGGAGCTGAAGCGTCTCGGCGTGATCTATTCCGACAAGCCGGCGATCTCCAACGGTCCGGCCTGCCAGGTGCCGTATCCGATCTCGCTGCAGGGCCTTTCTGGCAATATCGGCGTGAAGCCGGCTGTGACGCTGAACTGCCAGGTGACGCTTGCCTTTGCCAAGTGGGTGAAGAACGAGCTCGCGCCCTCGGCGCGCTTCCGCTACTGGTCGGGCATCCAGACCATCGAGCCGCTCGGCGGCTATTCCTGCCGGCGCATGAACAACAGCCGCCAGAAATACAATCCGATGTCCGAGCATGCGCATGGCAACGCGATCGATGTCGGCAAGTTCGTGCTGAAGAACGGCCACGAGATCGATATCCGCAAGAAGGGGCTTTTCTCCTTCCGGGAGGGACGTCTGCTGAAGGCGGTGCGCAGCGATAGCTGCCGCTATTTCAATACCGTGCTTGGCCCGGGCAGCAATCCGGAGCACTGGAATCATTTCCATTTCGATCTCAGAGAGCGCAAGAGCGGTCGGGTCTATTGCAGCTAGGCTGATGGCTTGGCCTCGACAGGGGAATCTGATCTGACGGGCTCTTCCTGAGAGGAGAGCCCGGATGGCCGAACGCAAGCGCCCGAATTTCATCATGCTCATTCTTGTCGTGGTCGTTGCTGCCGCCGCCGTGTTCGGCGGGCGCTGGTATGCCTATGTCGCCTATGCGAATGACCCGTTCGATGAAGTCGGCATCAGCCTAAACACGATGATGCCGGGGCCGATCCGCGACATCGGCTGCGGCATGCTGAAGAGCCGTTTTGAAGGCAAGACGCTGCCGCCCTTCGGCTGCGGCGTGAACGGACAGTGGTGAGCGGACAAAAAGAAAGCCGGCGAAATGCCGGCTCAGACTGACCGGCCTTCAGGGGAGATCGACCGGATATTCAAAGTGTTCGTGCTTACAGCGGCATTTCGATACAAATAGAGACAGCGGAAATAAGGGGCGTAACGAGCGCCCGATGACGGTTCCGCAAAGGGATGGGCGGCGGCGCGGGAACCGTTGCTTGCCTCTGTGGCCGTTATCCCCCGTAAAGATCACCGGTTGATGACAAATGCGGTGGAAAGACGATTTTCGATGAGCCGCTTTGCTTGGCGCCACTATGGGCTGCCCTCTGAATAGTGTGTTCACGGGCTGCGGGATGTCAAAGTGTCATAAAGGGACTATATAGCGGCACAATAAGAGGAAACGTCCAAAAAATCGCATGGCTCCCATCATTTCCATCCGCAATCTCACCAAGCACTACGCCAACGGCTTCGAGGCCCTGAAGGGCATCGATCTCGATGTGGAGAAGGGCGAGATCCTGGCACTGCTCGGCCCGAACGGCGCCGGCAAGACGACGATGATCTCGATCGTCTGCGGCATCGTCAATCCGAGCGGCGGAGAAGTGCTCGTCGGCGGTCATGACGTCGTGAAAGATTTCCGCGCGACCCGCACCATGATCGGCCTTGTGCCGCAGGAGCTGACGACGGACCAGTTCGAAACGGTCTGGAACACCGTCAGCTTCTCGCGCGGGCTGCACGGCAAGAAGCCGAACCCGGCGCATATCGAGAAAGTGCTGCGCGACCTGTCTCTCTGGGACAAGAAGGACAATACGCTGCGCCAGCTTTCGGGCGGCATGAAGCGGCGCGTGCTGATTGCCAAGGCGCTGAGCCACGAGCCGGAAATCCTGTTCCTCGACGAGCCGACCGCCGGTGTCGACGTGACGCTGCGCAAGGACATGTGGCGCGTCGTCGAGCAGCTGCGCGAATCCGGCGTGACGATCATCCTGACGACGCATTACATCGAAGAGGCCGAGGAGATCGCCGATCGCGTCGGCGTCATCAATGGCGGCAAGCTGCTATTGGTCGAAGAGAAGGCGGCGCTGATGGCCAAGCTCGGCCGCAAGCAGCTGATCCTCGAACTCGCCGAGCCGCTCGACAAACTGCCGGAGCATTTTGCCGGAAACGGCCTGTCGCTGGAGCAGGGCGGTGCGCGGCTGGTCTATAACTTCGATGCGCATAACGAACAGGAAAGCATCGCGGCGCTCCTGACCCGGCTTTCGGCCGACAACATCCATTTCAAGGATCTCTCGACGCGGCAGAGCTCGCTCGAGGATATCTTCGTGGCACTCGTGGGAGGCGCCAAGTGAATATCGAAGCCATCAAGTCCATCTATTTCTTCGAGATGGCCCGCACGCGCCGCACGCTGCTGCAGAGCGTCGTCTCGCCCGTCATCTCCACTTCGCTCTATTTCATCGTCTTCGGCGCAGCCGTAGGCTCGCGGATCCAGACGGTGGAGGGCGTTTCCTACGGCGCCTTCATCACGCCCGGCCTGATCATGCTGACGCTGCTCGGCCAGTGCATCAGCAACGGCTCCTTCGGCATCTATTTCCCGAAATTCACCGGGACGATCTATGAAGTGCTGTCGGCGCCCGTGGCGATGACCGAGATCCTGTTCGGCTATGTCGGTGCCGCCGCCACCAAGGGATTGCTGATCGGGCTGATCATTCTGCTGACGGCCAACGCCTTCGTGGAGGTGCGCATCGAGCATCCCTTCATGATGATCCTGTTCTTCCTGCTCACCGCCATCACCTTCAGCCTGTTCGGCTTCATGATCGGCATCCGGGCCGGTAATTTCGAGCAGCTCAACCTGATCCCGATGCTGGTCGTGCCGCCGCTGACCTTCCTCGGCGGCAGCTTCTATTCGATCAACATGCTGCCGCCCTTCTGGCAGGCAGTCAGCCATTTCAATCCGGTGCTCTATCTCGTCAGCGGCTTTCGCTGGAGTTTCTACGGGATCGCCGATGTCAATCCGCTGATCAGTCTGTCGATGATCACGCTGTTCCTGGCGATCTGCCTTGGCACGCTTGGGTGGATGTTCAAGACCGGTTACCGGCTTCGCAACTGAGGTGCAATTGCACGCAGGTGTTGAATTCGTACGTCGACACGTATCGCCGTGATGCAAATGTGCAATGCATGGCTGTGCAATAGCCGAAATCTCAAGGAAGATTTTACCTATGGTGGCGTGATTTCGCGTTTACGTGTGGAAATCTTGCCTTGTCACGCTTCCGTCACGCGACAACCTTATCGTTAGTGTGCTTAATTAGCTTTGCGAAGCGAGGGGATCGCTAGCGTCTCCTTCACTTCTGTCTTCGGACGGCGGTGAAGATTCTACCGCCACTAGAATACGGACGCCGAGAATGATCAGACTGCAAATTTTGTTCGCTGTCGCGTTCATGGTCGCGATGTGCTCGCTGGCCTTTGCCGTCAGCTACAACCATTCGAAGGTGAGCGACAGCCACACGGGAAGCACCGGCTTTCTCTGGCTCTCGGCCTCGAGCTGATGCCTGCCGCCTTTTAACGTGCATATCTCTCGAGGATCGCGCCACCGAAGGCCGGCAGCAATCCGAAGATCAGAAGCTGCAGGGTGCCTTCGATCACGACAAGCCAGTTCAGCAGGAAAGCCGCCGCAAGACCCGCAGCGCAGCCGATGATGAACCTGCCATATCCCCGCATGTCGCTGTCCTCACCGGCTGCCTGATATAGCCAACAAAACTCAGTTCTGCGTCGGGCGGATATTGCCGACGCCGATCTCGCCTTCGAGCACGCCACGCTGCAGATCGCTGCGGCCATGCTCGATCTCGATGACGCTGTAGAGCTTGTCGTTGCGGAAGGCGCTGGCATTGATCGTCGTGACATCCTCGGCGGGCGCGGAGTCGATCTCCATGAAATCGAGCTCCCGGCTTGCCGCCACGATCCGCGCATCGCCTGCCGTGCGGGCCGCGACGATCACTTCGCCATGTGATGGCGCGTTCTGCCAGTTGGTGTCGGTGAGGGCTGCGATCGGCACCAGCCGATAGACGTTCAGCTCCTCGTCGCCTGTTGCATGCCCGTGCTCTCGGGCGGCATCTTCCATCTGCGCCTGGCTTTCGACGGATTGTCCGAAATGGGTGCGGCTGACGCCATTGAAGGCATCCTTGCCGCCGGTTCTGACGGTATTCGACATGGTGATCTCCTATTCTTTGCGCTGGCAGCCGCTCACTTGGCATTGATGGTCGGCAGAAAGAGTTCGACCTGCCTGCGGCTGTCCGTGTCGAGCGTTTCGACGCGCGCCTTCCAGAATGCAGCCGCCTCCGGGGTGTCGGTTTCCCAGCTGCGGGTGGACACGATGTTATCGTCCACCACCGCCCGGCGATGGCCGCCGAGACGCATATATTCGTCGGCAATGTCCTTGGTCCGGTTGTCCATGACGGCCTCCTTTCAAGGTTTGAACCCTGTCGGAGCGTGCAAGTTCCATGGATGTGCCGATAAAGGCGGGGCGTCTTAAGGCGTCGCCACCGCATAAAGGCAGGCTTGTCCTTGCCGGTGAAAAATTGGTGCGGTGACGGCGAAGGAGCAATCAGCCCCAAGATAGTCGGCACCGGCCGTTGCCGCGTAATTCAGCTTGTTGCCAGCCGCGCCGACAGATTTCAGCTCGGTGCGATCCTTCGCATAAATCGGGAAATACGTCGGCGACCACATAACAGCTGCGCCGAATTTGCTGTCCGATATCAGCTGCCGGTCTGCCGAATACTGAAAGCCGAGCGGGGACTCGTATATCGGGTCTCTCCAGATCAGAAATTTTGCGTTTAGGGGCAGAGAATTATCCGTCCAGATTCCCATTCTTTCCCAGTCGCTCATGACGGCTGAAAGCTGCAGCTGCTGCCATGCAGTTGCGTATAGGTTGAGGGCAAGCATGAACCCGGCTGCGATCGACAAGGTTGCAACGATCTTGCCTCTGATATCGGCAACACCGCGACGATCAGCATTGTTTTCGCGGCGATAGAGCGCCAGCAATAGGAGGACGATCAGGGCGCCGAAGGAGACCGTCATTACCGTCGTAGCAACGATGATGCCGCGAAATGCAGCAAAGCAATCTCCTGAGTTGGTCAGCCAGCTTGCTGCCAGCAATGTGATGACGCATGTCGACAGCATGATAATCATCACGGCACTGCGAATGAGGTGCAGGTTCAGCACCATTGCTGAATCGGTAATGATGGGAACAAGCGCGCCGGCAGCGACCAAGGCAATTGCGCCGGCGGCTAGCCATTGTACCGCAAGCATTTGACGTGCGAATTTCGCGGGTATTGCGATGCAGAGAACGCTGGCGGCAGACAGGTTCAGCAGCTCCAGCCAGCTGTTTGCGTCTATGAAGAAATGCTTGGGGTAATAGCCGCGAAGGAACAGCCGATAGGAGAAGTTCTGTTGCGTAGCGATCGCGTGGTTGGTGAGAACACTGTAGACCGGGGGTACGAGTAGGATTGCTCCAAGAAGCGATCCGAGCAAGCCTTGCAAAAGCAACCGCCGGAAAGTGATCGACTGAATGCGGATCTGCCAGACCGCCAGTGCCAGCAATGGCGGGACCATCCATATCGCCATGAAGGCGTTCAGGAAGAATGTGAGCTCGGTCGCGACCGCGGCGGCGGCATAATTTCGTCTGATGGCAAGGGAGAAGCCAAGGATTAGCGAAGCGTTCGCTAGCTCGGAATGGGTGAAGTATTCAAGCATTACCCCGCCGCCGCCGACGGTCGTTCCAATGAGCGGAGCCGCCAGCGAGAGCAGCAAGGTGTAGGTGTTGAGCAGGCGCCGATCGGTGTAGCCGAGGCTCCTGGCGAAATGGAGGGCAGCCGCAAGGAAAGAGGCGTGGGTGACGATCAACCAGAAGGCCAGGAATAGCTTGATATCAACGACGTGCCCGGCGCCGGTGAAAATCATCCAGAATCCCGACGAGAAGTGCCGCAACGACTGGACGAACGGATCGTTAGCGAACTGTGGCAGATCGAAAGACGCCTTCAGGATCGGGATGTGGTAGATGTTATTGTTATTGATCGGCAGATAGCCGGTGCGAACGAAACTCAGCACTGTCGCGAGAGCAACGACGGCGTATTCGGGTGCGCTGAGCAGTTGGGCGAGCGCCTTGTTCATGGGGCGAGCCGTATTGTGGTGCACCGGCGTCACCGTGCGACAATGATTGTAGCGATGACCGCGATCCCCACCGCCCAGCTTCTTGAATCGCGCAATGCAAAGAGAATCGGATCGTCGTGCATGACGCGGCGATGCGCAAGCATCAGCGCTCTCCCGATCCAGTACAGAAAGAGCGGGCAAAGTCCCCAGAGGATGTGCGGATGGGAATAGAGCGCTGTGATCTCCGGTGAGGACACATAGAGCGCGAGCACTGTGATCGAGTTCATACCTGCGGCGGCTGCCAGTGCCGCGATCACGGGCAGATCAGAGAGCTTGTAGTCACGGTTGCTCGGATCTGCGAGGCCGCGATCGAGCCTTGCCGCCAGCTCGACATGGCGTTTGATGAGCGCGAGCGCGGCGAAAATCATCAGCGAGAAGGTGAACAGCCACTCGGAAACGACAACATCGATAGCGGCGGCACCCGCAAAGATGCGGATTGTGTAGAGAATGGCGAGCGTTACGACATCGACGATCATCTTCTTCTTGAGTGAGAAGGAGTAGAGCACCGTGGTGCCGAGATAGGTCAGCAGCAACAATCCGAACTGCTGAGGTAGCTGCAGGGTAATCGCGAAGGCGGTTATCGTGAGAATCGGGATTGCCAATATGCCCCATGCCAACGGAAGCTTGCCGGCGGCAAATGGGCGAAGGTGCTTTGAGGGGTGGCCACGATCCGCCTGAAGGTCCAGCAGATCGTTCAGCAGGTAAACGCCGGAAGCACAGAGGCAGAAGGCTGCCAAGGCGAGAAAAGCAGCGAGAAACGCCGCAGGCGCAAATTCGTGAGACGTGAGTAACGGGACGAAGACCAGCGCGTTTTTTGCGTACTGATGCGGACGCATGGCGGCGAGCAGGGCACGATATCGAGGGTGCGGGGTGGCCAGGACGATGTGATCGTCGTGAGTCGCATTGAGGCGAGCCGCTTGCCGCCTAGATAGCTCAACGCTGAAGGCGCGCCGCGCATGCGGCCAGACGCGGAAATCATCGTGGCCGTTGCCAACATAATCGAAACAACGATCGCCAAAGGCAGCTCGCAGTGCTTCCGCCTTGCGCTCGCCTTTCAGGTTGGTGTTCGTGTCTGATGAGAAGACGCCGTCGAAAAGGAACGGCAGCTGTTTGATAATCTCATCGGCATGAATACGGTCTGCGGCCGTGGCAAGAAAGACCCGCCGGTTCTCGTCCTTTGCTGCGACGATGAGGGCAAGAACCTTCTCGCTGAATGGTAGCCGGGCGTAATCTATCTGCGATACGCTCGCGAAATAAGCTTTGAGAGCCTGGAGCGATCCAGCGTGCGAGATAGCGCCGCCGGCAATGCCCCAGCCATGTCGCGCAAATGCGTCAAAGATGCTTTCGAGAAACAGGTCCGATCTTACAAGGGTGCCGTCCAGATCGACGATAAGAGGCACCTCGTCAGGTGAAGCCGATGGCATGCCATCGGACGGGGAGGCCTGGCCAGATCCAGTATGACGTTTCAATGGATGGTTCACGGTGTGCTCGGATCGGCAATCAAATGAGACAGGCCGATAGTCGCAAAAAGGTATTAAGCAAATCTAATGGGCCGCCACTTGGTTGTGGCTAAAATTCAACCAATGGTCGATCTTGGTCGCGGTCTCAATCCCGCAGCCGCAGCTCGTCCGTCTGCATCTGCATCGAGCCCAGCGTCTCCAGGAAGCTCATCCCGAGAAGGCTTTGGTCGAGTTTGCCGTCTTCGGCGACGCTGGCGGCGACGCCGGTGCGGGTGATCGGGCCGATGGAGACGCGGTCGAGGGTGACGGGGGCGGCGCGGGTGCGGCCGTTGGCGGTCATCACGGTCATCGAGTATTCGAGGTTCTCGGGAATGATGCCGATCCGTTCGGCGTCGGCATGTGAGAGTGCCACCATGCTGGCGCCGGTATCGACCAGCATCTGGATGGTCTGGCCGTTGACGGCAACGTCGGCTTCAAAATGGCCGTTTAGCAGCTTGTGGAGGATGACCTCGCTGCCGCCCTCGCTGGTGGTGACGACGACGGCGCGGCCGGGCACGAGGCCGGCAAGCAACCGGTTGCCTACGCCCTGCAGATCCTGCCGGTAGAGATAGACGGTGGCGAGCGCCAGGATGATGACCAGCCAGATCATCAGATTGCGCATCGTCTCGCCGATATTGCGCCGGCTTGCCCATACGCCGGCGGACAGCATCAGCGCGATCGGCAGCAGATAGACCATCCGGCCGAAATCATCGGCTTCCATGCCCATGATCCGGTCATTGCCGTTGTTGAAGAGAAGGATTGCAAGACCGATGCCGATGATCAGCAGGAAGACCGTCAGCCGGGTCATGCGGAGTGCCTCGCGTTGGTATTTTGCCGGCTATCGTTCTGCGCGGGGCCATCGAAGAGGCGGGCGGGGAGAACAGCCATCAGCCGGGCGCGCTCCGCATCGGAATAGCTCATCCAGCCGCCGATTTCCTGGATCGTGCGGCCGCAGCCCATGCAAAAGCCGGTTGCGGGGTCCATCGAGCATACGTTGATGCAGGGTGTTTGCATGAGCGATATATCGTTGTTTCACAAGGCCATGGCAAGGGCGCAGAAGGCGGCAATCTCGGAAATCTGTTCGGCGGCGCCGAGCGTATCGCCGGTATGGCCGTTCAGCTTGCGGCGGATGTAGAGGGTGAAGACGAGAACCGAAATGCCGGCCGCCAGCAGGCTGCAGACGAGCGGCAGCAGGCCCATGACCGGCCAGACGATCAGCGCTGCGAACAGGCAGCCGGAGACGACGGCGATATGCATGGCGCTTTCGCCGGGTTTGCCTGAAGATGCGGCAAGCCCGTCCGCCTTCGCCGGGGGCAGGCGGTGCCAATGCCAGACGAGCGCGGACCTTCCAAGGCAGGCGGTGACCGGGATCGCGAGTGCGGCTTCCATAGACGGGACTTCGCGGGCGATGGCGGCGAGTGCGGCGGCGCGGATTGCTACGGAGAGGATCAGGGCGAGGGCACCGTAGCTGCCGATCCGGCTGTCCTTCATGATCAGAAGGGCATGATCCCGGTCGCGCCCGCCGCCGAGGCCATCGGCGGTGTCCGCCAGTCCATCTTCGTGGAGCGCGCCGCTGATAATGGCGAGCACGGCGATTGCCACGAGCGCTGCCATCAGGCGGTCGGCGCGCAGGCCGAGCAGCAGCAGAAAGATTGCGGCGGGGATGACGCCGATCAGTAGGCCGGCCAGCGGGAAGGCGCGCGCGGTACGGCTGAGCTTGCCGTCATCGCCGGCAAAGACGAAAGACGGCATGGGGATGCGGCTCAGGAACGCGACGGCGCGGGCGGTGTCGAGCGCATAGGCCTTGATGATCATGTCCCCCACTTCATGCATGGAAGCTGCGGCGCTTTTGGAGTTGTTCGCCTCTGCCGCTGGCTTTAAGAGAGTCGCGACGAAAGAAGCCGATTTGCTGCGAAAAGACAAGTTGGCCCCGGCAAGCCGGGAAAAACAGAGTACAAGGAAGTCCCTTCATGAGCGTTTCAGGTCTGCCGTTCGACGATTTCCGCGCGCTGCTGCGCGAGCTGCCGGGTCCGGATGCCCGGGCGCTGGTTGCGGCGCGCGAGCGCGACGCGCAACTGACAAAGCCGCCGGGCGCGCTCGGCCGCCTCGAGGAAATCGCCTTCTGGCTGGCGGCATGGACGGGCAGGGCGCCCGCCGTCAACCGGCCGCTGGTGGCGATCTTTGCCGGCAACCACGGCGTTGCGCGCCAGGGCATCACGCCTTTCCCGCCGTCGGTGACGCAGCAGATGGTCGAGAATTTCGCGGCCGGTGGTGCGGCGATCAACCAGATCTGCGTGGCCTACGATCTCGGCCTCAAGGTCTTCGATCTGGCGCTCGATTACCCGACCGGCGACATCACCCAGGAAGCGGCGCTTTCCGAGCGTGACTGCGCCGCCACCATGGCCTTCGGCATGGAAGCGATTGCCGGTGGTACGGACCTGCTTTGCATCGGCGAGATGGGCATCGGCAACACGACGATCGCAGCGGCGATCAACTATGCGCTCTACGGCGGTTCGGCACGCGATTGGGTCGGCCCCGGCACGGGTTCGGAAGGCGAGATGCTGGAGCGCAAGGTGGCCGCCGTCGAGCGCGCCGTCGAGCTGCACCGCGATCATCTCAACGATCCGCTCGAAATCATGCGCCGCCTTGGCGGCCGTGAGATCGCGGCGATGGCGGGAGCGATCCTTGCAGCCCGCGTCGAGAAGATCCCCGTTCTGATCGATGGCTATGTCGCGACGGCGGCGGGTGCTATCCTGCAGGCTGCCAATCCGTCGGCGCTCGACCATTGCCTGATCGGTCACGTTTCCGGCGAGCCCGGCCATCTGCGCGCCATCGAGATGCTCGGCAAGACGCCGCTTCTGGCGCTTGGCATGCGTCTCGGCGAGGGTACGGGTGCCGCACTCGCCGCCGGTATCGTCAAGGCCGCGGCCGCCTGCCATTCCGGCATGGCGACCTTCGCGCAGGCCGGCGTCACCAACAAGCATTGAGCGGACGCGTCGCGTTCAGCTTTGTGACAGGTTGATGACAGACGCTTGCGGCGCGGACCGGGAAACGGTATTCGCATTTTCACTGATGGACGGCGGCAAGACGCCGTCCGCGACCGCAAGACGAGGACGCCGTGGAGAAACCTGCCGTTCGTAAGCTGACAGGCGTCAGCCATTTCTTCGCCGCTGCGAGCTATTCCTGGGCGGGATTCCAGCGCCTGATCAAGGAATCGGCTTTCCGGCAGGAACTGCTGTTCGGCGCCGTTTCGCTGATCCTGCTGATCGCTGTCGGCGCCACGCTTGCCGAATTGGTGATCGCGGTAATCCTGCTGCTGGCGCTGTTTGCGGTCGAAGCGCTGAACACGGCGATCGAGGAAGTCATCGACCGCATCTCCCCCGAAATTTCGATGGTCGGCAAGCATGCCAAGGATCTCGGCTCCTTTGCTGTTCTCTGCATGCTCGGTGCCTGCGGGCTTTTCCTGCTGTTCACGATCGGCAAACACCTGATCGCGATCGTCTTCGCCTGACCTTAGGCGAAGCTCTTCCGCTTACGTGAGACGGCATGTGCTTCCTCGACGGCGGGGAGGCTCTGCAGCACGCGCTTGCCCGGCAGAATGGCGATGACTTCGGTGCCTTCGCGCAGCTTTGATTTCAGCACGAACTGACCGTCATGCTTGGCAAGGATCGCCTGGACGATCGGCAGGCCGAGGCCGGTGCCCTGTTCGGCACTCTTGATGGCGATCGAGCCCTGACCGAAGGCCGAGAGCACGATCGGGATTTCCTCTTCGGGAATGCCGGGGCCATTATCCTTGATCGAGATGTACTGACCGCCGCCCGCCGTCCAGCCGACCTTGACGTGGATTTCGCCGCCCTGGGGCGTGAATTTCACGGCGTTGGAGAGCAGGTTCAGCACGACCTGGCGCATCGATTTCTCGTCTGCCCAGACCGACGGGAGTTCCTGCTCGAACTGCTGGCTGATGGTGATGTTCTTGCCGCTGGCGCGCAGCTGCACCATGCCGATGCAATCCTCGGAAATATCGAGCAGCGAAATCGCCTCTTCGGCGAGCTCATACTTGCCGGCCTCGATGCGGGAGAGGTCGAGGATCTCGTTGATGAGATTGAGGAGGTGCTGGCCGGAGCGATGGATGTCGCCGGTATATTCCTTGTAGGTCGGGTTGTTCAGCGGTCCCATGACTTCCGCGGACATCACTTCGGAGAAGCCGAGGATGGCGTTCAGCGGCGTGCGCAGCTCATGCGACATGGAGGCAAGGAAGCGGGACTTGGCAAGGTTTGCCTCTTCGGCGCGGCGGCGAGCCTCGTCGGACATCGACTTGGCCACTTCGAGCTCGGCGATCAGATCGTCCTTCTCCGACTGGAAGGAGAGGATGCGCAGGTTCTGGCGGAACAGGCGGTCGCTGATATAGCCGAAGAAGATGACGGTCGTGGTGAAGAGCGCCGTGAGGCTGACTTCGAGCACGTCGCGGGAAATGCCGGCCTTGACGGCCAGCGCCAGCACGGCGGGGCTGAAGGTGATGAGCACCGACGGCGTCAGCATGAAATTCGACATTGCCGTGACCGACAGGGCAATGAGCAGCGTCGCACCCTTATAGAGGATGAAGCGGGAGGGCTCGCAGGTGGCGCAGCCCTGAAGCGCGAAGAAGGCCCAGCTGAGGCCGATCAGCAGCTGGCCGATCAACAGGGCGCGGCGCCACTTGCGGGCGGATTCCGCCGTCATTTCCTGCTTGCGGGCGCGGCGGACGAGATAGACGTTGGCGGCATAGGCGACAAGCGTTGCGACGGCCCAGAAGAAAATCTCGGTGTCGCCGGTGAAATAGATGCCGAGGGCGGAAATGATGATGACGAACAGCGGCATCAGGGCTGCGCCCTGGGTGAATGCCGTCATATACATGCGAAGGACGTCGCGATCGAAAGCGGCCGTCGAGGAATGGCCCGACTGCAAGCGCTCGCGTGTCTGCCGAACAGCCTTGGAGACGGGCTTGTTGCGGTGACTGCGGGACTTGTCGACGATAATCTTATCTGTCGATGTGCTTACGCCGTTACTCATCTGCACTTGATACTTGATCCGCGGATGGTTCCACCGTAACCGGCAAATCTTAAGAAGGTGTTTGCCATTTCTCTCAACGGTTTGTTTTTGAAGGAGGCGGAAGCGTGACGCGCGGTTTGAGGACGATTCGCGACGGCGTGAGCGCCTTTGCGATGCTGGCGCTGATCTGGCTGATCGCGGCGAAGCTCAACAGCGATGCGGAGACCGTGCATAGCGGCGCCTTCCATGCGGCCGATGGCGACAGCCTGACGATCGGCGGCGAGCGGATGCGGCTGAAGGGCATCGATGCGCCGGAGCTGGTGCAGAGCTGCCAGCGTGACGGGAAGTCATGGGCCTGCGGGCGGGAGGCGCGCGATGCGCTGCAGCGGCTGGTCTCAAATGCCGCAACGCAATGCGGCGGCACGGAGCGCGATCAATATCAGCGGCTGCTGGTGATCTGCCGCAGCGGCACGCTCGATATCAATGGCGAGATGGTGAGAACGGGTTATGCCCTGTCCTATGGCGACTACCGCAGCGAGGAGGACGAGGCGAGGGGCGCGCGCTCGGGTCTGTGGGCCGGAACGTTCGAGCGGCCGCGGGATTTTCGTGATGACGAGCGGCTGCATTCCGGTGGCGGCATCGTCAGGATGATCGGGCAGGCGGTCGGATGGAACTGACGCTCGAAGCCTTGCAGGAAGAGATTGCCGCCTGCCGCATCTGCCGGGATGCGCCGCTCAATCCGGCGAAGCCCTTGCCACACGAGCCGCGCCCTGTCGTCATCCTGTCGCGCACGGCGCGGGTGCTGATCGCCGGGCAGGCGCCGGGGCTGAGGGTGCATGAGAGCGGCATTCCGTTCAACGATGCTTCGGGAGACCGACTGCGCGACTGGCTGCAGGTCAACCGCGAGACCTTCTACGATGCAAGCCGTCTGGCGATCGTGCCGATAGGCTTCTGTTTTCCGGGATATGACGAGAAGGGCAGCGATCTGCCGCCGCGCCGCGAATGCGCGCCGATCTGGCGGGAGAGGGCGATGGCGGTGATGCCGCAGATCGAACTGATCCTAACCGTCGGCCAATATGCACAGAGCTGGCATATGGGCGCAGCGGCGAAGGGCAATATGACAGATACGGTCAAGTCATGGCGCGAGACGCTGTTTGCAAACCGCTCGCCCGCCGTCCTGCCGCTGCCGCATCCGAGCTGGCGCAACAGCGGCTGGCTGAAACGCAATCCGTGGTTCGAGGAAGAGCTGCTGCCGGTGCTCAGAAGCAGAATAAAACTGCTTATAAACTGAAACAAAATTCTTTTCGCGCGCCGGAATCGCGGTATACAGAGAATATAATTCGAAAGGGCTTTCGCATATGGACCGTCTCGACCGTAAGATACTGCGCCTGCTGCAAGAAGATTCGACCCTTGCGGTCGCCGATCTCGCCAAGAAGGTCGGCCTTTCGACAACTCCTTGCTGGCGCCGTATCCAGAAGATGGAAGAAGACGGTGTCATCAAGCGCCGCGTTGCCATCCTCGACCCCGAAAAGGTCAACACCAAGGTCACGGTTTTCGTCTCGATCCGCACGGCGACCCATTCGATCGAGTGGCTGAAGCGCTTCTCGGAAGTGGTCGTCGAATTCCCCGAAGTGGTCGAGTTCTACCGCATGAGCGGCGATGTCGATTACTTGCTTCGCGTCGTCGTTCCCGATATCGCCGCCTATGACGCCTTCTACAAGCGGATGATCGCCAAGATCGAAATCCGCGACGTCTCCTCAGCCTTTGCTATGGAGCAGATCAAGTATTCGACGCAGCTGCCGCTCGACTACATGTTGCTCGACAGCGCCAAGTCCAACGAGGACTGAGCTATTTCAGCCGGACGATGACCGCATCGCTGGTCAATTCGCGCACCGCATCCTTGCCGATCCATCTCGCCGTCTTGCCGGAACTCTCCGCAAGGCGGCGAGCGAGTTTCAGGGCAGGCGCATGGCACTCTTTGTTGCGCTTGCCGATATTGCGCAGCGCCCAGTTGACGGCCTTGCGGACGAAGTTCCTCTCGTCGCCAGCGTGAGCCTCGATCAGCGGCAGCCAGACGAGAATTGTCTCGTCGGGATCCTTTTTGCGATGCACAGCCATAGCGGCGATCATTGCGAAGGCAGTGCGGCGCACGAATTCCTGCTCATCGGCGGCAAAGCTTTCAATGAGAGCGTCCAGCCGTGCCTCGACGAAGAGGTCGGCGGCGGTATCGACGATTTCCCAGGAATTGAAGTCTTCGGCGAAGGCCTTGGCTTCATCCGCCGTCAGCCGTTTCGGCTCAGACGTCATCAAGGCCAGCAGCCGCGCTTCCCTGATGCCGCTTTGCCAGAGCGCCAGGGCGCGCGGATGATCCTTCCTGGCGAGCCTCGCGATGCTCCGCAGTTGCGGATTGGAAATGCCGAGTGCTTGGCCGGTGACGATCCCGAAGCGGGCCATGCCGGCAATGCCGTCCTCGGAGCGCAGCGTCTGCAGATGCGCGATCAGGTCTGCTGCGCTCGAGGACGGGCCGATCATTTTTCCAGGCGGGCTAGGAGCGAGGACGTGTCCCAGCGATTGCCGCCCATGGCCTGGACGTCGCCATAGAACTGATCGACGAGGGCGGTGACGGGGAGCTTGGCGCCGTTGCGGCGGGCTTCGGTCAGGACGATGTCGAGGTCCTTGCGCATCCAGTCGATGGCGAAGCCGAAATCGTATTTGCCCTGGTTCATCGTCTTGTGGCGGTTTTCCATCTGCCAGGAGCCCGCGGCACCCTTGGAGATGACGTCGACGACCTTCTCGATGTCGAGGCCGGCGCGCTTGCCAAAGTGGATGCCTTCGGCGAGGCCCTGGACGAGACCGGCGATGCAGATCTGGTTGATCATCTTGGTGAGCTGGCCGGCACCGGCCGACCCCATCAGGCCGACCATGCGCGCATAGGCGTCGATCACGGGCTTTGCCTTTTCGAAGACCGCTTCATCGCCGCCGCACATCACGGTCAGCACGCCGTTTTCGGCGCCCGCCTGGCCGCCGGACACCGGTGCATCGATGAAATGGCAGCCCTTGGCCCGGGCGGCTTCGTCGAGTTCGCGAGCCACTTCGGCGCTTGCCGTGGTGTTGTCGATCAGGACGGCACCCTTCTTCATGCCTTCGAGAACGCCACCTTTGCCTGTTGTCACCGAGCGGAGATCGTCGTCATTGCCCACGCAGGTGAAGACGAAATCGGCGTCTGCGGCAGCTTCTGCCGGGGTCGGGGCGGATTTGCCGCCGAACTTTGCCGCCCAATCGGCGGCCTTGGCGGCGGTGCGGTTATAGACCGTGACGTCATGGCCGCCCTTCGTCTTCAAATGGCCCGCCATCGGGAAACCCATGACGCCGAGACCGATAAAAGCGACTTTTGCCATATGCCAGATCCTTCTCCTGATGCTGCGGCATGATTAGCGGAAAGTGGGAAGGCTGGAAAGGCACCGCCGGCTGGCGGCGGTACGCCAACGCGGCACCCGGAGAATAAAATTCTGCGGGAGCCCGGCAATCCGGTCAGGAAAATTTCCGCCGCGCCAAAACTCACAAATATAATTGTCGATCTAATTTATAGAGTTTCTCATTATCAGGTCATCGCAACGCAACGGTGATGCGCTTCGTATCGCCGATAAAGGGGAAAGCCATGATCTCACGCCGTCAGACCCTTGGTCTCTTTGGGGCCGCAGCAGCTGCCGCCGTCCTGCCATCCATCAAACCGGCGCGGGCGGCTGCTGCCACCGAGTTCCGCATCGGCTGGCAGAAGAACGGCGTGCTGGCGCTCGCCAAGCGGCGCGGCGCGCTGGAGGCGCGGCTTGCGGACAAGGGCATTTCGGTCAGCTGGTCGGAATTCACCTCGGGGCCGCCGCTGCTCGAAGCGCTCGGGGCAGGCGCTCTTGATTTCGGCGCGACCGGTGACGTGCCGCCGCTCTTCGCGCAGGCTGCGGGTGGCCATCTCTATTATGTCGGAACCTATCGCGGCAGCCCGGCGGCGTCGGCGATCCTGGTGCACAAGGATTCTCCGATCCAGAAACTCGAAGACCTGAAGGGTGCCAAGCTAGCCTTCAAGCGCGGCTCCAGCGCCCATAACGTCGCCGTCAAGGCGCTGCGCAAGGGTGGGTTGACTATCGATGACGTCCAGGCGCTCGATCTGGCGCCGCCGGATGCTGCTGCCGCCTTCAAGACCGGCAGCATCGATGCCTGGTCGATCTGGGATCCCTACCTCGCCATCGCCCAAGCCGATCCCGATACCCGGGTGCTGACGACCGCCGAAGGGCTCGTCGATTCCTACAGCTTCTTCCTCGCCAATCAGGACTTCACCGACAACAACGGCCAGGTGGTCGTCGATGTGATCGACGAGCTCGCCAAAGTCGGCAAGTCGGCGCAGGGCAAGCTCGATGAGACCGTCAAGGAGCTTTCCGAGATCACCGGTGTTCCCGCCGATGTGACGCGCATCACCCTCAGCCGCCCGGGCGCCGATCTTGGTGCCGTGACGACGATCACCGATGGCGCTGCGGCCTACCAGCAGGCCTTGGCTGACGAGTTCTACGCGCTTGGTATCGTGCCGAAGAAATTGACGACCGGCGATATCGTCTGGCGCCCGAAGGCCAGCTGAGCCGTATTTCACGAAAGGACAATTTGATGAGTTCCAAACCAATCGATTTTCTCTGGTTCATTCCGACCTCCGGCGACGGCGCCTATCTCGGCTCCTCCGACCAGACGCGTGCGCCTGAGATCGGCTACATGACGCAGATCGCCCAGGCAGCCGATCGCCTCGGCTTTTCCGGCGTGCTGCTGCCGACAGGCGTTGCCTGCGAGGAATCCTTCGTCACGGCGGCGGCGCTTTCGCAACATACGGAGAAGCTCAAGTTCCTGGTGGCGATCCGTCCCGGCACGGCGTCTCCAGCCTATTACGCACGTCTGGCGACGACGCTCGACCGGGTCTCGAACGGCCGCGTTCTCCTGAATATCGTCGTTGGCGGGAGCCCGGCCGAACTTGCCGGTGACGGTATCTTCCTGCCGCATGACGAGCGCTACGACCATGCCAACGAGTTCTTCGATGTCTGGGAGGAGCTGCTGGAAAAGGGCGTCGCCAGCATCGACGGCAAGCATATCAAGGCGACCAATGCACGCCTCGGCTTCCCGTCCTACCAGAACCCGCGCCCGCCGCTCTATTTCGGCGGCTCCTCCGATGCCGGCATCGACTTCGCCGTCGGCCGCGTCGACAAGTATCTGACCTGGGGTGAGCCTCCGGCACAGGTGGGGGAGAAGATCGAGCGCGTGCGCGCGGCTGCCGCCAAGAAGGGCCGCGAAGTCAGCTTCGGCATCCGCCTGCATTTCATCGTCCGCGAGACGGACGAAGAGGCATGGGCGGCCGCCGATCGGCTGATCTCCAAGCTCGACGATGCGACGATCGAGGAAGCGCAGCTTCGCTTTGCCAAGGAGTCCGACTCCGTCGGTCAGGCGCGGATGGCGGCGCTTCATGGTGGCCGCCGCGACAAGCTGGAAGTGTCTCCGAACCTCTGGGCCGGTGTCGGCCTAGTGCGCGCCGGCGCCGGTACGGCGCTGGTCGGTTCGCCGAAAACGGTCGCGGCGCGGCTGCGCGAATATCAGGAACTCGGCATCGAGACGGTGATCGGCTCCGGCTATCCGCATCTGGAAGAGGCCTATCGCGTTGCCGAATTGCTGTTTCCCGAGCTCGGTCTCGATCAGCCGGACGATTTCGGTTCGAAGCAGGTATTCGCCGGCGGCAGCCATGGCGGCAACCTGAAGGTCGTGTCGGGCTCCTGATCAAAGCAAGCGAGGAGAAGAGCATGTCGGTATTCGAAACGCCGTTTGCGCGGGTTGCGGCAGGGACGTGCCGCCGGAAGGGCCGGGCGCTGCCCGCCTTCCCCAGTGGTGCGGCGCTGCTGGCCTATCTCCTGCCGGTGACAATCGTCATCTGCTGGCAGATCGCCTCGTCGGCCGGGTTCATCTCCTCGCGCATCATGCCGTCTCCAGCCGATGTCGCCGTCGCCTTCTGGTCGACGACGATTTCCGGCCAGCTGCCGCATGACGTCTTGGTCAGTGCCGGGCGCGCCTTTGCGGGCCTGCTGGTCGGCGGCGCGATCGGCTTCCTGCTCGGCATCGCCAACGGCGTTTCGAAGGTCTCGGAGCAGCTGACGGATACGACGCTGCAGATGCTGCGCACCATTCCGCATCTGGCGATGATCCCGCTGGTCATCCTGTGGTTCGGGATCGGCGAGGAATCGAAACTGTTTCTGACCTCGCTCGGCGTGCTCTTCCCCGTCTATCTCAACACCTATCACGGCGTGCGCAATGTCGATCGCGACCTTATCGAGATGGGCCGCGTCTATGGCATGGGCAGCTGGACGTTGTTCCGGAAGGTGATCTTTCCAGGCGCGCTGCCGTCGATCTTCGTCGGGCTGCGCTATGCGCTGGGGATCATGTGGCTGACGCTGATCGTCTCCGAGTCGATTGCCGCCTCCTCCGGCATCGGCCACATGGCCAACAATGCGCGTGAATTCATGATGACCGATGTCGTGGTGCTCGCGCTGGTGATCTATGCGGTGCTCGGCAAGCTTGCCGATGTCGTTGCCCGGGCGCTGGAGCGGCGGGCGCTCACCTGGAACCCGATCTATCAGCAATAGGAGCTGGCGATGAGCGTGATCACCCGTGAACGTTTCCACGGCTCCATCGAGCCGGATCATGTGGAGCACGGCGAGAAGCCTGCGACACCGCCAGCCGGGGCGGCATCCATCACCCTGACCGGGCTGGAGAAGAGCTTTGGCGGCAACCGCGTGCTGCGCGGCATCAATCTGCATATTCCGGCCGGTCAGTTCGTCGCCGTCATCGGCAAGAGCGGCTGCGGCAAGAGCACGCTGCTGCGGGTACTGATGGGCCTCGATCAGCCGACGGCGGGCGGCATCCGCTTCGAGACCGCTGATGGTAACGGCGAGCGGCCGAATGCGCGCATCGTCTTTCAGGAGCCGCGGCTTTTGCCCTGGCTCAGCGTGGCGGAGAATGTCGCGGTCGGTCTCGGCGATGGGATCGACAAGCGTCTGGCGCTCGCCGAAGCAGCGGCCGTGCTTTCCGAAGTGCAGCTGGCGGAGAAGGCGAAGGAGTGGCCGTCACGGCTCTCAGGCGGTCAGCGACAGCGTGTGGCGCTGGCCCGCGCACTCGTCAGCAAGCCCGGCGTGCTGGCGCTCGACGAGCCGCTCGGCGCGCTCGATGCGCTGACGCGGATCAGCATGCAGGAACTGATCAACCGCGTCTGGCGCGAGCTCGGTTTCACGACGGTTCTCGTTACCCACGATGTCAGCGAGGCGGTGCATCTGGCGGACCGGGTGATCGTGCTGGAAGAAGGGCGGATCGCGCTCGATCTCGACATTCCCCAGCCGCATCCGCGCCGGCATGGCAATCCGGAACTTGCCGAGCTCGAAGGCAGGCTGCTCGGCGCCATTCTCGGGACTGGACGCTGAGGATATCAGTGGACGCCGCCGGCCTCGCGCTCAAGGAACGCCTCGAAACTGTCGAGGCCGAGCTCGGTGCCCTGGCGGCGCATTCCGTCGTCAGGATAGCCGTCGAGGAAGACGACCTGCTCGGTGAAGAGCATGCGGGTGCCTGCCGCTGATGGCTCGAAGGTGACGGTGGCGAGCGACACGGAAATCCTGGTTTCGCCAAGCCGCATCTCATAGGCGTAGACGATCCTGATGTCCTCGACGACATCGAGATAGTGGGCGTCATAGGCATGCAGGAGGCCGTCGCCATCGGCCGTGTAATTGCGCTCGCTGCCGCCGGGGCGGAAATCCAGGCGGTATTCCAGCGTCGTCCAGTCGCCGTGGCAGGCAAACCATTTCTGTTTCGAGGCCGGATCGGCCCAGGCGCGGAAGGCGCGCTTCGGGTCGGCCTTCAGCTGCCGCTCGATGGTGAAGGTCGTGTGGACGGCGGAGCCGGGGCTTGCTGGTGTCACGGTCAAGGCTTGGGTTCCTCTTCGGCAAGAAGCAGGTCTAGGCGGTCGAAGGCGGAGTTCCAGCCGGCCTTGCGCTCGCCGATCCATCGCTCGAGCTCGGCGAGGCGCTCCTGGCGCAGCTGGTAGGTGCGCACACGGCCGGTCTTGGCGGATTGCACGAGGCCGCTCGTCTCAAGCACGTTCAGATGTTTCATCACCGTCGGCAGCGCCATCGGGAAGGGGGCGGCAAGCTCCATCACCGAGGCGGGACCGAGGCCGAGACGGTCGATCATGCCACGGCGGCTGCTATCCGACAGCGCGTGGAACATCCGGTCGAGAGAGATGGCATCGATCGTCATTCGGCAGGCATCGCCTTGCGGATCGCCTCAGGCAGCTGGTGCTTGTAGGGATAGAACTTGAAATAGGGCAGTGCTTCCTTCAGCACGCGGGCGAAGGAGGGGCGGTGCACGAGCCGCTCGTAATAGGCCGACAGCTTCGGCCGCTCCGCGCCGAAAGGAACGAGCGTTTCGCTGTAGAACAAGGCGGGGGCTGCGGCGCAATCGGCCATGGTGAAGCTGTCGCCGGTGATCCAGAGGCTGTTTGCCAGCTGCCGCTCGATCATGTCATAGGCCATGGCAAGCGTGGCGCGCGCCTCGCTCTCACCCTGCGGATCCTTGGCATCGGCGGCGCGCATCTTGTCGGCAACGATCCTCTGCATCGGCGTCTGGATATAGAGATCGAAGAAGCGGTCCCAGAGGCGCACCTGAAGGGCACGGTCCGGATCCAGCGGCAGCAGATGCGCTTCGCCCGGATAATGCCGGTCCAGATATTCGATGATGATGCTGGTTTCCGGAATGGTGCTGTCACGCGCCTCATCCCGCAGGATCGGCATCTTGCCGACTGGCCAATAGCGGAACAGCTCGGCCCGCGAACCCTCATCCGAGAGATCGACCAGCCGGTCCTCGAACGGCGTGCCGTTCTCATAAAGCGCGATCAGAACCTTGTGGCAGAAGGAGGCGAGCGGATGTCCGTAGAGCACGAGCGGCATGGGCATGGCCTTTCAGCTGTTGGAAACTTTGCTGAAAGGCTAAGTATCAGGGTGTGGCAGTTTTGGCAAGGGATAGTTTGCTGAATGGGTAACTATTGGGTTGGCTCGTCATCTCGATGCTTGGGCTGCGGGTGTTCTGTCGAATCGAGAGTTTTCGAGGCAGGGCCCAAATCCCTGGACATTTCCTGCCAGATGCGCCGAAGCCGCCGCACATGCAAATCGTCGGCAATCCAGCTCATCATGTGTTCAACGCATTTGGTGGTAGTCTCCGGTTTCGTCGCAATGACCTCGCAGGCCCAGCGGCAATAGTTCTCGATCGTGGTCGGTTCGATGATATAGCCAGCCGGAGATTTTTCCTTTGTTGCCGTGTCCTGCGGTGGAGGTGGTGGCGGGCCTTGCTCCGGAGGCAATACCGGTTCCGCTGGCGGCGGCGCGCCGGGTTCGGCCTTAGGCTCTGCTGTTGCGGCGGCTGCGTGATCCGCAGCGTCTCTATGCTGCACGGCAGACTTCAACATGAAGGGCTTCAGTCCGCTGATCTTCGCGATGGTGCGCATCTCATCATTCGGGGCGAACAGGAGACCGGCGAATATCCTGTCGAACTCGTCAGGGTCGTTTTCGCCGCCGTCCTTTCGCTTGTAGCTCAAGGCCCGTCCCAGATCGAAGATGGTCCGGACATTCATCTGCCGCAGCAGCAGGAAGCGGTCGAGGCCGACGGTATGGCAGAGTTGCGCCTGACTGATCCAATCGACAGCCTGGAAGATTTTGAACGGGGATTCGATATGCAACAGGATCGGATTGTAGGTCGCGAGGTTCTGCACGTCATAGATACCGCATTCCTCCAGGCGAAAGCGCGTGAAGTAGTCGATGCCGTCGATGACATCGAGGGGCGTCAGCCGGGTGACGCTGGTGAAGCGGTCGTCATCCATCTTTACCCAGGAGATGAACGACTGCAGGTGCAAGGCCAGGAACTTTGTTGCGCTCTGAGGCAGCAAGCCGAGAAGGGGTGCGAGAGCGACCCAGGTCAGAGGAATGCCGCTCCCTGCCGGCTGCGTGCTCGGGCCGGTCAGAATATGCTGCAAATCCCCGACGGGATCAGGAAATGTCCTGAAGAGAATGAGGACGAAGATGACCGAGGCGAAGATCTCCACCGTCTGCCAGATGAAGGTATAGGCCGACAGATCGAAGACGGCGAGGCTCCGGACGAACTGCCGGGCGGCAGCAACGAAGGCGCCGGAAAACGCGAGCGAACCAATGATCTGAAGCGATCGTACGTCGGCACTGCATCCGATACCGGCGGCCCTCGTCGGCCCGCACCATGTGGGAAGACCATCAGCGAGAGTGTCGTAAAGTTCGGCGAAGCCGAAATAGCAGACAACAACGAAACCCAGCGACGACAGAAACAGCCGGAGGTCCCCAAGATTGCCGATCGTTCTGGAGGAGCGGATTGCATTCTCGATCTCCTCCACCATCCTCTCGGCGTCCCATTTTCGGGTGCTGGAGGATGCTTTCGGCGTGATGAGATCGGTTATGTATTTCGATGCCACGAATTCGAGCGAGGGATTTCCGCCTGCCGGGCCATCGTCATGATGCAGCTTGGTAGCGGGGTAAGTGGCTATGAAATCGGAGATCGTTCTCAGCCGCGTGACGCGGATTTCGTTCCTGCTGTAAAGCAAAAGGATCGGAACGAATAAGGCGAGCGCCAATGCCGACAACCGGATGTCCGCAAAGATGGTTTTGATCAGCCCTAGGAGATGCGCTTCGCTCCAGGCCAGTGACAGATCGCCCATTGAAAAAGCCCCCGGTTTCCCACCGGGAGCTTCCTGTCATCAGTCGATATTGTCTACTAACGACATAAACTCATAGGTTGTTTTCGAGAGACTCAATCAACCCGCCAGCTTCGCGATCACCAGATGCCCGGGGCTCGGTTCGCCTTCCTGCATGCGCACGTTGATGCCGGTCATTTCCACGAGCTCGAAGCCCGTCGCGGTCAGGCGTTCGCGGATGTAGCTTTCGGCGTGGAGGAAGCGCTGGTGGGGGCCGACGGCGTAGGGGCGGGCGTCGGCCTGCGGCAGGGTTTCGGAGGAGAAGATGAACAGGCCGCCGGGCGTCAGGTTTTCGGCGGCGCCGAAGAACAGCGGCTCGAGGGCGCCGAGATAGGGCAGGACGTCGGTGGCGGTGATCAGGTCGAAGGCATCCTCGTCGTTGTCGTCGAGGAAGTCCTCGACTTCGGCGACGAACAGCGTCTCGTAAACGTCCTTCTCATGGGCGATCTCGACCATGTTTTCGGAGATGTCGATGCCGGTCATGTCCTCGCAGAGATCCCGCAGCGTGCCGCCGGTGAGGCCTGTGCCGCAGCCGAGGTCGAGCATGCGCTTGAACGGGCCGAGCTTCAGCTCCTGCAGGCGCTGGCGCACCATCATCGGTACGTGATAGCCGAGCTGCTCGACGAGCACGTCCTCGAAGACCTCTGCATGCTGGTCGAAGAGGGTTTCGACATAGGCGTCGGGGGCGCGCACCGGCGTCTCGCCGCGGCCCATCGAGGCGATGCGGACGGCGGCACCGCCATGATCCTCGGGGTCGATCGCCAGCACTTCCTCATAGGCCTTCACGGCCGCATCGACGTCGCCAGCCTTTTCCAGGGCAAGCGCGCGGTTATAGGCCTCGGCCAATGCCTCTTCGTCGATCTTCTTTGCCATGCCGGTCCACCTTTTCGTTGTCACGCAAGCCTCTAAGGCGGTGAGGCCGCTTTGGCAATGGCGGGCGTTGCCTGCCGGCCTTTCAGTGGATGACGAATTCGCCGCGCAGCGCGCGCCATTCCGTTGCCGAGATCAGCTTGCGGTGGATGTAGCGGACGGAGTGCAGCGGGCCGTCGAGCTTTTCCTGCCAGAATTTCAGGAAGCCGCGCATTTCGGGGAAATCGGGAGCGAGGTCGTATTCCTGCCAGATGTAGGTCTGCAGGATCGCGGGATGATCCGGCATGCGATAGAGGATCTGCGCCGTCGTCAGTCCATAGCCCTGCAGCTGCTTTTCCATGTCCTTGTTCATGTGCATCTCGCTTTCGTTCCCACTACCGCTTATTAGCGGCAGATAAAATGGAAACACGGCGCGGTTAACCGAAGCTTGACATGCAGCGGGCAAAAGAACCATTCATTTTTGTTTGATTTCAATAGTTTGGCAGCATCCCGCAGGGAGTGCTGCCAAACCTGTCAGCGCTGCAGGTGGCGCGTCAGACGGCGCTCGATCCAGTTCCAGAAATGGCGGAGCGCTTCGACCATCGTCAGGTAGAAGATCGCAGCCCAGAGATAGGTCTGGTAATCGAAAGTGCGAGAGAAGGCGTAGCGGGTTTCGCCCATCAGGTCGAAGACGGTGATGATGGCGACGACGGCCGAGCCCTTGATCAGCAGGATGATCTCGTTGCCGTAGGGACGCAGCGCCACGATCAGCGCCTGCGGCAGGATGATCTTGCGGAAGGCCACGGTCTTGGAAACGCCGAGCGAGTCTGCGGCCTCATGCTGGCCCTTCGGCACGCTCTCGATGGCGCCGCGCAGGATTTCGGCCTGATAGGCGGCGGTGTTGATGGTCATCGAGAACAGGCCGCAATACCAGGCGTCGCGGAAGAACCACCAGAGACCGACGGATTCCAGCTGCGGGCGGAAGCCGCCGAGGCCGTAATAGACGAGGAAGAGCTGCGCCAGAAGCGGCGTGCCGCGGAAGACGTAGACGTAGCAATAGGCGAAGCCACTGAGGAACCTGTTCGTCGACATTCTGGCGAATGCCAGCGGCAGGGACAGGACGGCGCCGCAGATGACCGAGATCGTCACCAGGATGATCGTCGTCATCAGGCCGTGCAGATAGCGCGGTCCGTAACGGGTGAACTTTTCGGGATCCCAGCCGGCGACGACCATGTAGATCAGCGTTGCGGCAAGAGCGAGCCAGATCAGCACGAGAACCGAGCCGGTGACGCGCGCCGCCGAGAGAGGCTTGGCGATATGCTTGGGCGCCGGCTGCGGCGGGATAAGGGTTTCTGCAACGCTCAACGGCGGACCTCCGAGCGCTTGGCCCAGCGTTCGATATAGCTGAGGCCGTAGGAAGAAATGACAGCGAGCACCA
This sequence comes from Rhizobium sp. FG96, assembly GCF_057808655.1. Classification (NCBI taxonomy): domain Bacteria; kingdom Pseudomonadati; phylum Pseudomonadota; class Alphaproteobacteria; order Hyphomicrobiales; family Rhizobiaceae; genus Rhizobium; species Rhizobium sp. FG96. The sequence continues at coordinate 46,974 of NZ_JBMDIL010000019.1, forward strand.
GATAGATGATGCAGGCGAGCAGATAGAAGAAGAAGGCCTGCTTGGTGACGCGCACGGCGACGGCGGTCTGGCGCAGGATGTCGGCTAGGCCGATGATCGAGACGTAGGACGTATCCTTCAGGAGGATCATCCAGAGATTGGTGAGGCCGGGCAGGGCGATGCGCACCAGCTGCGGCAGGATGATGAGGCGGAGCGTGCGGCCGCGGTGGAAACCGAGCGCGTCTCCGGCCTCGTACTGGCCCTTCGGAATGGCGCGGAATGCCGAGAGCAGCACTTCCGAACAATAGGCGGAGAAGACGACGGCAAGGGCGATCATGCCGGCCACGAAGGCGTTGATCTCGATCCGCTCGTCATAGCCGAAGGAGGCGAGCGCCGACTGGATGAGGATCTGCATGCCGTAATAGATGATGAACAGCGTCAGAAGCTCGGGCAGGCCGCGGAAGATCGTGGTGTAGATGCCGGCGGCGAGCCGCACCGACTTTTCTTCGGATTGCTGGCCGAGCGCCACGAGGAAGCCGATGACCAGGCCGACCGGCAAGGTCAGCAGCGCCACGGCGACGGTGGTTTTCAGGCCGACGGCGATTTCATCGCCCCAGCCGGTATCGCCGCAGGCGAGGATCGTCGACTGGCCGAACCAGGTGAAAAGACCGGCAGGTCCGCATAGCGGATCGAAAACATACCCTATCCAGGCCCAGAGCGAGCCCAGCGCGGAAAATAATCCGCCCATCCAACTTTCCCCTCACGGCTTATGCCGTTTTGATCTTTAGCATGTTGTCAGACAAAAATGGCGGAAGAGCAAGCCTTCCGCCATCATCTTTACAGGTCAGTTACAGTTTTTCTCAATCGCCGTAAACGTTGAAATCGAAGTACTTGTCCTGAATTTCCTTGTACTTGCCGTTGGCGCGGATCGCAGCGATCGCGGTGTTCAGCTTGTCCTTCAGCGGGTCGCCCTGGCGGACGGCGATACCGGCGCCAACGCCGTTGATTTCCTTGTCGACCGGCAGGGTCGTGAGGATCTTGCAGCAAGCGCCGGCGTCCGACTTTACCCACTGCGAGAGAACGACGACGTCGTCGATAACGGCGTCGATACGGCCGTTCGAAACGTCGAGCTTGTACTCGTCGGCAGTCGGGTAGAGCTTCAGCTCGGTGTCGGCCAGGTGCTTTTCAGCATAGTTGGCGTGGGTGGTCGACGTCTGGGCGCCGATCGTCTTGCCCTTCAGGCCGGCGACGTCGGTGATCGTCGAGTCCTTCGGCACGGCGATTGCCGGCGGGGTGTTGTAGTACTTGTTGGTGAAGTCGACGAGCTTCGAGCGCTCCGGCGTGATCGACATGGACGAAACGATCATGTCGAACTTCTTGGCCTGGAGAGCCGGAATGATGCCATCCCAGTCGTTGCTGACGAAGGAGCATTCAGCCTTCATCTCGGCGCAGAGTGCCTTGGCGATGTCGATGTCGAAGCCCTTGATTTCGCCGCTGGCATCGACGAATTCGAAGGGCGGGTAGGTCGAGTCGGTGCCGATCACATACTTTTCGCCATCGGCCATTGCCGAACCGGCGAAGAGGGACAGCGCTGCAAGCGAAGCTGCGGCGAGGAGGTTGGAGATACGCATGAGGATCCTCTCTGTTGGTGACCGCTGCGTCTTTTTCTTATTCGGCAGCGGCCATAATGCGGCGGGCATCAGCACCGCCTTGGCGCGATAATCAAACCTTTTTTTTGCAAATTGCAACTGGAATCGCGCACCATTGTTGCGTCGCAAACTATGACCAAGATGAACGAAGGCGGACCGGGACGTTCATAGCGGGTTAATCCAGGCGTTTCTAAAAAATGCATGGAACAAATCCGGGCCTCGGAAATTTCGGTCCCGACCCAACATGCGGGGTGTCAAAACTGAACACCCCCAATAGCCAATAGGAACGAGGAAACCCAATGGGCATGAAATCAAGATTGTTTGCCAGCGCTGCTTTTCCGCTGCTGTCGCTGACACTGGCCGTTACGCCGGTGCATGCGTCGGCACTCGGAGGAACGAGCGCGGCATCGTCGCCCCAGGTGGTCAGCGGTTCGTATGAGGTCGCGCAGGATGCACCGTCGGATGAAGAGATCCTGAAGAAGCGCCACAAGCAGCCGCAGGCCGAAGAGCAACAGCAGCAGGAAGCGCAGCCGCAGGCCGAGCAGCAGCAGGAACAGCCGCGCCGCAAGCAGCGCGAGGCGCAGCCGCAGGCAGAAGAGGCAGCGCCCCAGGCCGAGCAGGCTCAGCCTTCCGAAGAACAGCAGCCGCGCCGCAAGAAGCGTGAGGCAGCCCCCGAGCCGGAGCAGGCCGCTCCGCAGGTGGAGCAGGCACAGCCGGCCGAAAACCAGGAACAGCCGCGCCGCAAGAAGCGCGAAGCCGCCCCTGAGCCGCAACAGCAGGAGCAGCAGGCAGCCCCGCAGGCCGAACCTGCCGAGCAGCCGGCCGAAAAGCCTCGCCGCAAGCGCGACCAGCAGCCCGCCCAGCAGGAGGCCGCTCCCGCGCAGAACGAGGCCCAGCCGCAGGGCGAACAGGCCGCTCCTCAGGTGGAGCAGGCCAAGCCCCAGACCGAAGAGGCCCAGCCCGAGCAGCAGCGTCCGCGCAAGGGCGACAAAAAGCAGCAGCAGGCAACCGAAGGCGAACAGCAGCAGGAACCTGCCGCCAAGCCCGGCCGGAAGAATGCCCAGCAGCAGGGTGAGCAGCCCGCCGAAGGCAAGACGCCGGTTCCGTCGGAATCGCCGGCTCCCGATCAGGCGCCTGTCCCGGCCGAATCTCCGGCACCCGCAAAGCCGCCGGTTCCGGCAGAACCCGATCAGGCACAGAAGCCTGCACCTGAGGGCCAGCAGCAGCAGGGCGAGCAGCAGCTCAAGCCCGGCCTGCAGCCTGGCGCCAACACTGCCGAGCAACCTGCAGCCAATGGCCAGCAGCCTGTCGTCGAGCAGGCGATCCCGGCACCTGAGAAGGTAACGCCGCAGGAGCTGGAGCGCCGCAAGCAGATCGCCGCCGATCCGAGCAAGAGCACGGAAACCGTCGTTCTGCCGGTCGAAAACGGCGCGGCCGTGCTCGACAGCGACAAGGATGCCGACCGCTCCGGTGGCCGCGATGGCCGGCGCCAGCGCGACCGCCAGCGTGCGGCCGAGACGCAGCAGGAGATCTTCGTGCCGAAATCGGATGCCGATGCGCAGCGTGCAGCCGGTGGCGAAGCACGCCCGCCGGTCAAGATCGAAGCCGTCACGGCCGAGGAAGGCCGCCGGCTCGACCGCCGTCCGCAGTTCCAGCGTCCTGACGGTGCGCAGGTCGAAGGACGTGTTGGCGATGACAACCGCGTTCTGCTGCAGATCAACAACAATATCGTGGTGCGCAGCGACGACGACCGCCGCTTCATCCGCGATGGCGAACGGCCGATCTACGAGCAGCTGCCGCGCGACCGTTATCGCGAAACGATCGACCGTCCGGATGGCTATCGCATCGTGACGATCCGCAACCGCTACGGCGACATCATCCAACGTTCGCGCGTCGACAGCCGCGGCCGCGAGTATGTGCTCTACTACTCGCCGGAGCTCTACGACAATCCGGACCAGGATTACTTCGAGGATCCGGGTGCCGATCTGCCGCCGATGCGTCTGCAGATCCCGGTTCGCGACTACATCATCGACACCAGCAGCGATCCGGATCGTGACTATTACGACTTCCTGCGCGAGCCGCCGGTCGAGCCTGTCGAGCGCGTCTACTCGCTGAACGAGGTAAAGTATTCGGCCCGTATCCGCGACAAGGTGCGCCGTATCGACCTCGATACGATCACCTTCGCCACCGGCAGCGCCGAGATCCCGATGAGCCAGGCGCGCAGCCTGCGCAAGGTCGCGGATGCCTTGAACGAGGTGCTGCAGAAGGACCCGAGCGAGACCTTCCTGATCGAGGGCCATACCGATGCCGTCGGTTCCGACCAGAGCAATCTGGTTCTCTCCGACCAGCGCGCGGAATCGGTCGCCAACGTGCTCTCCGATGTCTACGGCATCCCGCCGGAAAACATGGCGACGCAGGGCTATGGCGAGCGCTACCTGAAGGTCAACACGGCTGGTCCGAACCAGGAAAACCGCCGCGTTACCATCCGCCGCGTCACGCCGCTCGTGCGTCCGGTGGCCTCCAACAACTGAGGCAGGTAAATCTGAGAACAAGAAAGCCGCCGGGCGACCGGCGGCTTTTTCTATGCCGTGATGGCGGGAAGACCGAGCCTCGCCGCGATGAAATCGGCGATCGCCATCGTGTCGTCGAGATCGAAGACGGGCAGGGTATTCTCCGTCACCGGATGGTCGGCGGCGATGGCGCAGATATGCGGGTCGGTCGGCGCCAGCGGCTCGCGCTTGGCGGCCTCCAGGCGGCGGGCCTCGATCTTCGGGATCGGCTCGCGCTTGTAGCCCTCGATCAGCACGAGATCGCAGGGAGCGAGGCGGGAGAGGATGTCCTCGAAGGCAGGTTCGGGTTCGCCGCGCAGTTCGTGCATGATGGCAAAGCGGGTGCCGGAGACGATCGTCACCTCATGGGCGCCGGCCTGTCGGTGGCGGTAGCTGTCGGCGCCGACCTTGTCGATGTCGAAATCATGGTGCGCGTGCTTGATCGTCGAGATGCGGTAGCCGCGGCGGGTGAACTCCTCGACGAGGCGCACGGCAAGGCCTGTCTTGCCCGAATTCTTCCAGCCGGCAATTCCGAAGACGCGCGGCGTGCTCATGGCGAGAGCGCCCGCAGCCAGCGCTCGGCTTCGACGAGGTCGTCGGGAGTGTTGATGTTGAAGAACGGGTCGAGAAGCGCGGCGCGCGTCGGGTGCAGCGGAAACTGAACTTCCGCAACGTCATGCCGTAACAGGAAGTCGCGGACGCGACGCTTTTCGTCAGTGGCAATCCAGGCTTCGAGGTCTGCAGCGAGCGCCACGGGCCAAAGGCCGAAGACCGGGTGGCTGCGGCCCTCGGAAGCGGCGATCGCGATCTTTTCCGGATGGTCGGCGGCGGCGATGAAGTCGGATACGAGCTCGGCCGGGAAGAAGGGGCTGTCGATCGAGACCGTCACGACATGGCTGACGCCGTCGAGCCTGGCGGCATAGGCCATCGCAGCATGGATGCCCGCCATCGGCCCGGCCTTGCCGGGAATGATATCGGGGATGAAGACGAGGCCGCATTGCGGCTCGCTGCCGGCATTGACGGCGACGGTGGAGACCTGTGGGGAGAGCCGTGCGATCGCATGGTCGAGAAGCGGCCGGCCGCCGAGCATTGCCGCAGCCTTGTCCGTCCCCATGCGCGAGGAGCGGCCACCGGCCAGGATGACGCCCGGGATTGCGGTATTTGCGAGTGAAAAATCTGCCATTGCTTATCTCAGACGGGGCTTCTCGGCTCGGATTCCTGGGCCAGGGGAGCGACGCGGCGCTTGGCCTCACGATAGAAGGTATAGAGGCCGGAAGCTATGACGATCGCCGCACCCGCCAGCGTCCAGGCGTCGGGGACCTCGGCGAAGAAGATGAAGCCGAGCAGGCCCGAGAAGATCAGGCTCGTATAGCGGAAGGGCGCGACGAAGGAGACTTCGCCGGTGCGCATGGCGGTGATCACGGACTGGTAGCCGATCAGCACGAGGACCGATGCCATCAGCAGGTGCGACAGCGCCGTCAGCGACGGCGTATGCCATCCACCGAGCGCCGGCATCAGCAGGGCGCCGAAGAAGGCGACAGTGATGGCGGTGACGACAGTCACCATCAGCGAGGGGATTTCCGGATCGATCGAGCGGGTCGCGAGGTCACGGCCGGCTGTCGTCAGCACGCTGGCGACGCAGAGCAGGGCGGCCGGCGTGAAGCCTTCCGGGCCGGGGCGGATGATGATCATCACGCCGATCAGGCCGACAAGGATCGCCGACCAGCGGCGCCAGCCGACCGGCTCACGGAAGAACAGGGCCGCACCGAAGGTGACCACCAGCGGCAGCGACTGCAGGATCGCCGAGGCATTGGCGATCGGCATCATGCCGAGCGCGGTGATATAGGTGACGGCAGCGAGCATCTCGCAGAGGACGCGCAGGATGATGATCGGCTTCAGGATGATCGTCCAGGAGCGGAGCGCGCCCATCTTGCGGGCGATCAGGTAGATCAGGATGCTGGTGAACAGGCCGCGGATGAACATGATCTCGCCAGCGTTCATATCGCCGATGACGGATTTCGAGAGCGCGTCGCTGGCCGAAAAACCGGCCATGGCCATGCTCATGTAGATTGCGCCCTGGGTATTGCGAGACCGCGACATGCGAAGAGATTCCCGATAGTTCTGACGCCCTTGTAGAAGGGAACCGGCGGGAATGAAATCGATTGCAAGCCACAGTCTGCATAAATCGATTGCGCAGCGCACAAATTGGCGGCAGCCATTTCAAACTGTTCGAGAACGAACAGATGGGCGTTGCCGGACGGATCTTTTGAACAAACGCGATCGCGTGGCGTTGACCATGGGAAGAAAGCCGCGCCGTGCGCGGCTGGTGAACCCGAAGGGAGATCCCTATGCCGACAGAAATTCCCAATCCCGCCGAGACGCCCCGCGGCCCGACACCGGCACCCGGTGTTCCCGATCGCGTGCAGGAAAAGCCGCCGCTGACGCCGGCGCAGGACCCTGCAGACAACAAGAACCCCAACGACCCGACACCGCCCGATCCGGCGCTATTGCCGATCGGCGATCCGGCCGGTGCGGCCTGAACGGTTGATCTAATTGGAAAGAGAAGTCACCCGCCGGTGACGCTCATATGGCGAGCGACGGCGGGTTTCTTGTGCGTGCGGTCGATGATGAAATCGTGGCCCTTGGGCTTGCGAGTGATGGCTTCGTCGATCGCGGCATAGAGGAGGCCGTCGTCTTCGGTGGCGCGCAGCGCGGAGCGCAGGTCTGCGGCGTCATTCTGGCCGAGGCACATGTAGAGCGTGCCGGTGCAGGTGAGGCGGACGCGGTTGCAGCTCTCGCAGAAATTATGGGTCATCGGGGTGATGAAGCCGAGGCGACCGCCAGTCTCGGCGACCTCGACATAGCGCGCCGGGCCGCCGGTCTTGTAGCCGATATCCTCAAGCGTGAACTGCTTTTCGAGCGAGGCGCGAAGCTCCGACAGGGGCAGATACTGATCGGTGCGGTCTTCATCGATCTCGCCCATCGGCATCGTCTCGATGACGGTCAGGTCCATGCCGCGGCCGTGGGCGAAGCGCAGCATGCCGGGAATCTCGTCCTCGTTGAAGCCTTTCAGCGCCACCGCATTCAGCTTGATCTTCAGCCCCGCCTTCTGCGCGGCATCGATGCCTTCCATGACCTTTGAAAGCTCACCCCAGCGCGTCACCTTGCGGAACTTGTCGGGGTCGAGCGTGTCGAGCGAGACGTTGATGCGGCGTACGCCGCAATCATAGAGCTCTTCGGCATGGCGGGCGAGCTGCGAGCCGTTGGTGGTCAGGGTCAGCTCCTCAAGACCGGTGCCAACCTGTTTTCCGAGCTCGCGGATCAGGAACATGATGTTCTTGCGCACCAGCGGCTCCCCGCCTGTCAGGCGGATCTTGCGCACGCCCTTGGCAATGAAGGCGGAACAGAGCCGGTTCAGCTCTTCCAGCGTCAACAGATCCTTCTTCGGCAGAAAGGTCATGTTTTCGGCCATGCAATAAGTGCAGCGGAAATCGCAGCGATCGGTCACGGAGACGCGCAGATAGGAGACGGCCCGGCCAAACGGGTCGATCATCGGGCTTGCATCCGCCACGAGCGGTGCAGCGCTTCCTATCCTTCCGACATTGCTGTTCACGAATACCTCCGCAGTCATGCTAATGTGGTCATATGTGACTGTGCCGTCAAGGTAAACGGCACAGATGCACGGCAAATTGAGCTTGCCAGAAAATGCGGCTTTGCCTACTCAACAAAGGCGAACGGAGAGCATCAATGAGCGACATCTGGCCCACCGAACTCAGGGTTTCCAAAGACCGGCAGCGGCTTGCCGTGACTTTTAACGACGGTCAGAGCTTCGATCTGTCTGCAGAAATGCTGCGCGTGCTCTCGCCTTCGGCCGAAGTGCAGGGGCATGGGCCGGGGCAGAAGGTCACCGTGCCGCGCAAGCGCAACGTCGCGATCATCTCGATGACGCCGACCGGAAACTATGCCGTGCGCATCGGCTTCGACGACATGCATGATACCGGCATCTTCACCTGGACCTATCTGCGGGAACTCGGCGAGCGGGGCGTTGAGCTGTTTGCCGGTTACGAAAAGGAACTGGCCGAGAAGGGCATGAGCAGGGACGTCTCGGCGCAGCCGCGCTGATTGAGCAACAGCCATAGGGGGCATTGATGGCAGGGACGACAGTGAGAAACTGGCTGCGGGCAAAAGGCAGCCCGGGCAGCAGCAAGGTGACCTTCCTCGAGCTGTTCTTCGACCTTGTCTTCGTCTTCTCGATCTCGCAGCTTTCCCATGCGCTCGCCGCTCACTATTCGCTGCTCGGCGCGGCGGAAGCGGCGCTGATGACCTTTGCCGTCTGGTGGGTGTGGATATTTACCGCCTGGGTGACCAACTGGCTCGATCCTGAAAAGATGCCGGTTCGCGCCATGCTGATCGTACTGATGCTGCTCGGCCTGGTCCTGTCGTCCTCGATCCCTGAAGCCTTCGGCGACAAGGGGCTGCTGTTTGCCGGCGCTTACGTTCTGATGCAGGTAGGCCGGTCGGTCTTCACCGCCTATGCCGTCCGCCATTCGAGCCATTCGAACTATCTCAACTTCACCCGCATCAGTATCTGGCTCGCCGTAGCCGGTGTGTTCTGGATCGCCGGCGGCCTGCTGGAGCATGAGGCGCGGCTGATCGCCTGGGTGATTGCGCTGGCGATCGAATATGCCGGTCCGGCCTCGGGCTTCTTCGTGCCGGGGCTCGGTAAGTCGTCGACCGCCGACTGGGACGTCTCGGGCGCCCATATGGCCGAGCGTTGTGCGCTGTTCATCATCATCTGCCTCGGGGAGGCGGTGCTGGTGTCCGGCCGTACCTTCTCGGAAATGCCGTTCTCGCCGATGACCGGGCTGGTGCTCGTCACCAGCTTCGCGTCGACGGTGGCGATGTGGTGGCTCTATTTCCGCTTCGGCCATGAGCGGGCCGCTCACCGCATCGAGCACGAGGCGAAGCCGGGCAGTATGGCGCGGCAGGCCTTCACCTACGCGCATATCCCGATCCTGGCCGGCATCATCGTCGATGCCGTTGCCGTCGAGTTCATCTTCGCGCATCCGCATGAGGTCGGCGATCTCGGCATTGCCGCTGTCATCCTCGGCGGATCCGGCCTGTTTCTGGCGGGCAATCTCTGGTTCAAGGGCGCCACGAGCGGCAAGGCACCGCTCTCGCATCTCGCAGGCATCGTGCTTCTGATCCTGCTGACCTTCCTGGTGCCGGCTGTGGAGATCTATGTCTTGGGTATCCTGGCGGCGCTGGTTCTCGTCATCGTCGCAGCCTGGGAATACCGGTCGCTCGGTTCGGCGGCACCGGCACCGACGCTGCACTAGCGCCGGTCAGTCCTCGTCCTTCAGGTCATTCTGCAGGAGCGCGATAATGCGCTCCATCGAATCGGCCATCGCCATGCATTGCTCCAGCGGCTCGTCCGTCAGCATGCGGTCGATGAGGCCGGTCTGGATCACCATGGCCTTTTCGGTCAGCACGCGGCCCTCGGCGGTCAGATAGAGCCGCAGCACGCGCTTGTCGCGCTCGTCGCCGCGGCGTTCGATCAGCCCGCGCTTTTCCATCTGCGGCAGCAGCATGCTCATGTTGGAGCGGCCGACCAGCAGCTTGCGCGCCAGATCCTGCTGCGTCAGGCCTTCGAAGCGGTAGAGATTGATCAGGATATCGAGATGCGGCGTCTTGATGTCGAGCTCTGCAAGCGAGCGGCCGAGCGACTGCTGCATCAGCTGACAGGCGCGGGCGACGGCGATCCAGCTGCGAAAACGCGGATGATCCCAGGGTAGGGATTGATTTTTGTTCATCGTTGTACTTTATTGTTCAGTGTTGAACATTATCGGATTCCCACTATGGCAAAGTTTGCGCTTGGCGTCACCCGCCTCGGATTTACCGCGCTGCAGGCACTTTCACCCCGCCTTGCAGGCGAGGCGGCATTCCGCCTTTTCTGCCGGACGCCGCCTCAGCGCCCGCAGGGCGCCAAGGCGAAGGCGGCGCATGCGGCGGGTATGGGCTGGCTGAAGAATGCCGAACGGATCGAACTGCCGATTGCTGGCGGTAAGCGTGCGGCGGCCTTCCGGATCAACGGCGGCGCTCTTGGCAAGCGCAAGCGTTACCTCGTAACCCATGGCTGGGGATCCGGCATGGCCTACATGAGCGATCTGATTGCGCATCTCGCGAAGGATGGGGCCGAGGTGATCGGGCTCGACTTCCCGGGACACGGTCTCTCCAGGGGGCGCTTCCTGCATATGGGGCTCGCCGTCGAGGCGATCGCGGCTGCGCAGGAGCGCTTTGGTGCCTTCGACGCGGCGATCGGCCATTCCTTCGGCGGCGCGGCACTGATGGTCTCGGCAACCGGGATCCTGCCGCATATGCGGCCGATCGAGGTGGAGAAAATCGTCACGATCGGTTCGCCGAGCGAAATGGCGTGGCTCTTCACCGATTTCGGCAGGATGATCGGGCTCGGCAAGGCGGCTCAGGCGGTGCTGGAAGGCAAGGTCGGCAGGATCACCGGGCGGCAGCTTGCGGATTTCGATGTCGCGAAACCGGCGGGACGGTTGAGAGCGCAGGTGCTGACGATCCATGCGGAAGACGACAAGGAAGTTGGAGCGCATCATGCACGGCGCTATCAGGCGGCTGGGGACGCGGTCCGGGTCTTCTGGGCCAACGGTTTCGGCCACCGGCGCATCATCGGCGCCAAGCCGGTGCTTGACGAGATCGAGGCTTTCCTCGGCGATCGACAGGGCGAGGGCGCCGAGATTGTTTCCTTTGTCGAGCTTCCTGTCCGGCGCGCGTCATTGTAGCGTCATGTTAGGCGGCTAATTGCCGTCCGGTAGAGATGGCGGGACGATCATGAAAATCATCAGCACGGTGGAAGAGCTCAGCGAAATCTACGCCGGCGGTCTGTCGCAGGCTTCCGTCGCGAAGGTGACCAAGGCGCTGACACCGCTTTATCGCCAGATGATCGAGGCCTCGCCGTTCATGGCGCTCGCCACCGTCGGCCCCGAAGGGCTCGATTGCTCTCCGCGCGGTGACATCGGCGGCGTTGTCCGGATCATCGACGACAAGACGATCCATCTGCCCGACTGGCGCGGCAACAACCGCGTCGATTCCCTCTTGAATATCGTGCGCGATCCGCGGCTGGCGCTGATGTTCCTGGTGCCGGGATCGAACACGACGATGCGGATCAATGGGCATGGCGTGGTGTCCAACGACGACAGCCTGCTTTCGAGCTTCGAGATGGACGGCAAGCATCCGCGCACCGTCGTCGTCATCACCATCGATGAGGTCTATTTCCAGTGTGCACGGGCGCTGATGCGCTCGCAGCTGTGGAACCCGGAGAATTTCGTCGATCCGGCCAGCCTGCCGACGCCCGGCATGATGTTGAAGGTGGCGACAGAAGATTTCGACCACGAGACATACGACCGCGAATGGGCGGGACGTGCGGCGAAGACGATGTGGTAATGAGCGTCACCAGATGGTGACGCGTCAGGCCTTGTAGATCAGCCAGCTCTTGGTGAAGTCCTTCTGCATGCCATCCTCGTAGACGACGCTGCAGTTGCGGCCGGCATGCTTGGCGCCATAGAGGGCAATGTCGGTCTTGTAATAGAGCTCGCCGGCATCCTCGGCGTGGGACGCCATGCAGACGCCCATCGACACCGTGACCGGGCCATAATTGACCCGCGTGCGGCTATTCTTGAAGGGGGTCGCTTCCAGCGTCCGGCGGATGCGCTCGGACATGGCGACGACCTCTTCCTGGGTATTGCCGTCAATGATCAGCGCGAATTCCTCGCCGCCGGTGCGCGCGACGAAGACATCGCGGCGGACATTGGCGCGGATGACCGATGCAACGGTCGCCAGGATCTTGTCACCAACCGGATGGCCGTAGGTGTCGTTGATCTTCTTGAAATTATCGATGTCAGCAAGCACGAGAGCGGTGACCGGCTTCAGCGCCGCGTTGTCGAAAACGGCGGCGAGGCGGTCGTCGAAGGCGCGGCGGTTGGAAAGGCGGGTCAGCGAGTCGGTGTTGGCGATGCGCTTGTACTCGTCGAGCTCCTTGCGAACCTGGTCCATTTCCTGCGAGCGCTGGGCGACATTCTCGACGGTGCGTTCGCCGTGGGCCATCGTGTCGCCGGTTGCCTGGGTCAAGAGGTTGATGGCGTTTTCGAGGAGGTCGACGCTGGTCGTGTTCTTGGTGTTGATGCGGCGGTAGGTTTCGCCGAGGAGCTTGTTGTAGCTTTCGAGAGAGGTCTGCTCCTGGCGCAGAACCCTCAGCAGGCCCTCGAGTTCGGCGGCGATGCGGGTGTGGACATCATCGAAGACGCGCGCCGGGGAGTGGCAGAAATATTGTGCGCCGAGCTCATCCAGTTCTTCCTGCGTCGCCTGATTGCCGAGCGCTGCGAGGTCGCGGGTGAGGGCGGGATTGGAGCCGATATAGGCTTCGTAGAAGAGTTCGTAATTGCGCGGGATTGGCGCGACGCCCATCGAACGCATGGCAAAAGTGATCTGGCCTGCGACATCCGGGATCTGCGCTTTCTGCGCTGCAGCCGTATTCATCCGGCATACTCCTCAAGGAATTAGAAAAGCAATCTTCTATTGGCTAGCTTAAATTCGTTGGGAAACAATTAAGACGATATATACCAACGATTACATGTGATTATTCTGGTTGTATATTCCGGAAATACTATGGCATTGAAAATGCTGGAAAATCTGAGGAATATTCACACCCATGGGTGTCTTTCGCGTGGCGGCGGTTGAAATTTTCCCGGAAAATCTCTGAAAAAATTTGCATAACCGTGTTCTTATTTCATTGACGGCGGCCATCGAAATGGCCGCGCTTCTGTGAACACGGTTCTGCCTAAAGCGTCAGCGATCAGCAGCCGATGATTGGCATTGTCTTAACCCAGATTGAGTTCCTGGAAGAAGTCGTTGCCCTTGTCGTCGATGACGATGAAGGCGGGGAAGTCTTCGACCTCGATCTTCCAGACGGCTTCCATGCCAAGCTCCGGATATTCGAGCACTTCGACCTTCTTGATGCAATCCTGCGCCAGACGGGCGGCGGGGCCGCCGATCGAGCCGAGATAGAAGCCGTTGTGCTTCTTGCAGGCTTCGCGGACGGCGCGCGAGCGGTTGCCCTTGGCGAGCATCACCATCGAGCCGCCGAAGGACTGGAACTGATCGACGTAGGAGTCCATGCGGCCGGCGGTGGTCGGGCCGAAGGAGCCGGAGGCATAGCCTGCCGGGGTCTTTGCCGGGCCGGCGTAATAGACCGGGTGGTTTTTCATGTAATCCGGCATGCCTTCGCCATTTTCCAGGCGTTCGCGGATCTTCGAATGCGCGAGGTCGCGGGCGACGATGATCGTGCCGGTCAGCGACAGCCGGGTCTTGACCGGGTGCCTGGAAAGCTCGGCGAGGATATCGCTCATCGGCTGGTTCAGGTCGATGCGGACCATCGATTCCGACAGCTTGGATTCGTCGATCTCAGGCATGTATTTCGACGGATCGGTTTCGAGCTGCTCGACGAAGATGCCGTCGCGGGTGATCTTGCCTTTCGCCTGGCGGTCGGCGGAACAGGAGACGCCGAGGCCGATCGGCAGCGAGGCGCCATGGCGGGGCAGGCGGATGACGCGAACGTCGTGGCAGAAATACTTGCCGCCGAACTGGGCGCCGACGCCCATCTGCTGCGTCAGCTTGTGGATTTCCTTTTCCATCTCGATGTCGCGGAAGGCATGGCCGCTTTCGGAGCCTTCGGTCGGCAGGTCGTCGAGATAGCGGGTGGAAGCGAGCTTCACCGTCTTGAGATTCATCTCGGCGGAAGTGCCGCCGATGACGATTGCAAGATGGTAGGGGGGACAGGCTGCCGTACCGAGCGTGAGGATCTTCTCCTTAAGGAAGTCGATCATCCGGTCATGCGTCAGGAGCGACGGCGTGCCCTGGTAAAGGAAGGTCTTGTTGGCCGAGCCGCCACCCTTGGCGACGAACAGGAAGTCGTAGCTATCTGTGCCTTCCTCGTAGATGTCGATCTGGGCCGGGAGATTGTTCTTGGTGTTCTTCTCCTCGAACATCTTGATCGGCGCCAGCTGCGAATAGCGCAGGTTCTTCTTCTCATAGGCATCAAGAACGCCCCTGGAGAGCGCTGTGGTGTCACCGCCTTCGGTCCAGACGCGGCGTCCCTTCTTGCCCATGATGATCGCGGTGCCGGTATCCTGGCACATCGGCAGCACGCCGCCCGCAGCGATATTGGCATTCTTCAGGAGGTCATAGGCGACGAAACGGTCGTTATCGGTCGCCTCAGGGTCATCGAGGATGGAAGCCAGCTGCTTCAGGTGGCCCGGGCGCAGCAGATGGTTGATATCGGCAAAGGCAGTCTCCGCCAGCAGCCGGATGCCCTCCGGCTCGACCGTCAGGATGTCCTGACCCTTGAAGCTGTCGACAGAGACATGGTCGCTGCTGATCTTGCGGTATTGCGTGGTGTCTTTGCCGAGCGGAAAGAGATCGTCAGCCATCGGAGACCTTTCAAATGGGCTAGTTTGGAAGCGATCTAAATCCGGGCGCATGGAAATGCAATGCGCCGTGGGCACCCATCGGTTCGGTCGCGGCAAAAAGCCCGCCCGGCAGAGCCGGACGGGCCTCGATCCGAAGGAGTCAGATCAGATTAGAATGCACGCTGCAGGCGGAAGAAGCCCTGGACGAAGTCCGTGTCTTCAGCTGCATCGTGGTCACGCTTGACGTAGGTTGCGGTGAACTTGGACGAGAGGTTGTCGACGATCTGGTAGTCGAGCGTAACGCCAACACGCAGTTCGTTGCCCGAGTCATATTCGCCATCGACTTGATCGATGTTGTCCGTGTACTGGACGCCAGGCGTGATCGTGAACTTGTCAGTTGCCTTGACAGCGTACTGAGCAGCCACGGACCATTCACCCTTGGTGAAGTAAGCACTCGGGCCGCTGGACCAGATTGCAGCGAGGCCAAGCGTGCCCGGGCCGACGGCAACGCCGAGCTTAGCGCGGACTGCGCCGTCTTCTGCGTCAACGTCATAACCGCCGAGCAACTCGTAGGTGAAGTCGCCGACCTTGCCGCCAACGGCAGCGTCGATACCGATGTCGTTGCCACCATGCTGCCAGGCAGCAAAGTCGCTTACGCCGCCAACTTCTTCAACCGCAATACCGGCGTAGAAGCTGCCTGCTTCATACTGGTAACGGATGGTGTTGAAGCTCGTCGTGCCGGAGTTGGTCACGTCGAACTCGCCCGAGAAGTCGTTATCCCACCAGTTGAGCATCTTACCGACGCGCAGACCTGCGATGTCGATGTAGGCCTGATCGAGCGACATCTCATTCGACGCACCACCGAGGCTGGCGGTATCGATACCCTTCATCGCGTTCGGGCGGAAGTTGTACTGATAGACGATGACGCCGGTAAGCGGGCCGTATTCAGTGTCACTCTTGGAGGTGAACTGAACCTGTGCGCGGGTGCGGACGTTCCAGTCTTCGAGGCCGCCGTTTTCGAAGCCTTCGCCGAAGCCGTAGTTGACGTCGAAACGGACGTAGCCGTTGATCTTCAGGCAGGTTTCGGTGCCCGGGATGTAGAAATAGCCGGTGCCGTAAGCGTCGCAGACGCGAACGTATTCGACGGCTTCCGGTTCAGCGGCGACGACAGCGTCAGCAGCGTGAGCACCGGAAATTGCTGCGAGAGCCGCAGCGGAGCCAAGGAGAAGGCTCTTGATGTTCATGGATAACCTCCAATTCAAAGTTTCGATTGGACCGGGATTTTTTGCCAACGGCATTCCCTCTCCCGGACCTTGTTTTTGAGAAGAAGGTGGCATGCCCCCGACTTCGAGGCGGTGGGTACAGGGCAAACCAAACGTCAAAATTACAAGTTTGTCACAAGGCGTTGTAAAGTATCGATGTTGCGTATTTATCACGCGTTCATATATATAAACGTCAACGTACAGTAATATACTTAACTATAGGTGATATATTATAAGTTTATAATGAATCCTTATGTTGAGTTTGTATTTCGTTATATATTGCTATACTGCGCGAGTATGCGAATCTTAATCTTATTTTTTAAAGTACGCGCGGTTTTATACATACGTCATGGTGTCGCGTTAGACACGCCGCCGGGCAAACCCAAGGCCCGTTTATGCCGGGAAAAACGGCGAAAGGCTCGCGAAGTGACCTCCGCGAGCCTTTCTTGTCTGGGCGTTCGGCCGTGTTGCTGCGTCAGCGAATCGCGCCTGCGCTTATTTCGGGCCGATCATCTGTTCGGGGCGGACGACGGCATCGTATTGCTCGGCGGTGACCAGGCCGCTGGCGAGAGCCTCTTCCTTTAGCGTCGTGCCATTCTTGTGGGCGGTCTTGGCGATCTTGGCGGCGTTGTCGTAGCCGATGGTCGGGGCGAGTGCGGTCACCAGCATCAGCGAGCGTTCCAGTCCGGCCTTGATGTTGTCTTCGCGGGCTTCGATGCCGACGACGCAATTGTCGGTGAAGGAGACCGCGGCGTCACCGAGCAGCTGAACCGACTGCAGGAAATTATAGGCCATCATCGGATTGTAGACGTTGAGCTCGAAATGGCCCTGGCTGTCGGCGAAGGTCAGTGCCGCGTGATTGCCGAAGACGTGGATGCAGACCTGGGTCAGCGCTTCGCACTGGGTAGGATTGACCTTGCCCGGCATGATCGACGAACCCGGTTCGTTTTCCGGCAGCGCCAGTTCGCCGAGACCGGCGCGCGGGCCGGAACCGAGCAGGCGGATGTCGTTGGCGATCTTGAAGAGTGCGGCGGCAGCGGCATTGATGGCGCCATGGCTGAAGACCATGCTGTCATGCGCGGCCAGCGCTTCGAACTTGTTCGGGGCGGTCACGAAGGGCAGGTGGGTGATTCCTGCAATTTCCTCGGCCACCTTTTCGGCGAAGCCAACCGGCGCGTTAAGGCCGGTGCCGACGGCGGTGCCGCCCTGGGCGAGTTCGCAGAGGCCGGGAAGGGTCATCTCGATACGCTTGATCGCCGATCCCACCTGCGCCGCATAACCGGAAAATTCCTGGCCGAGCGTCAGCGGGGTCGCGTCCTGTGTATGGGTACGGCCAATCTTGATGATATGATTGAACTCGACGACCTTCATGTCGAGCGCCGCATGAAGGTGCTTCAGCGAGGGCAGCAGATGGTTGGCGATCTGCTCGGCGCAGGCGATGTGCATTGCCGTTGGATAGGTGTCGTTCGACGACTGACTCATATTGACGTGATCGTTCGGGTGGACGGGCTTCTTCGAGCCCATCTCGCCGCCGAGCATTTCGATTGCCCGGTTGGAGATCACTTCATTGGCATTCATGTTGGATTGCGTGCCCGAACCGGTCTGCCAGACGACGAGCGGGAAGTGGTCGTTGAGCTTGCCGTCGATAACTTCCTGCGCCGCATCGGTGATCGCCTTGCCGATCGCGGGGTCTAGCTGGCCGAGCTCGACATTGACGCGGGCGGCCGCCTGCTTGACGATGCCGAGCGCCCGGACGATCGACAGCGGCTGCTTTTCCCAGCCGATCTTGAAGTTTCCGAGCGAGCGCTGCGCCTGCGCGCCCCAGTAACGGTCGCTCGCCACTTCGATCGGGCCAAAGGTGTCTGTTTCGGTACGGGTCGCGCTCATGGCTGTCGCCTTCCTCTCGCTGACTTAAGGATGCGCGTCTTATATGCCTGCCAACGGCGCAAGAAAACTGGTTGCGGCCCTAAAATATGAAGGTGTTTTTCATGTTTTAGACCCTTCGTGACGTGGCATTTGGGACACGGCCGGAATTTTATACCAAACGGCGGGAAAAACGGCCTTTGGCGCCGGTGCGAAATTGAGTAAAAAATTAACTAATAATTTCATAATTTTGTGTGAACTGCCTGGCGTCGCTGCTTCGGGTTACGTCACGCAAAGTTGAGTCGTCCGGCGCTGGCGGCGCAGGCCGGATTCTGCCAATGAGCAGATAGCCAGGCGGTACGAATTTGAATGGGCTTTGCCCCGCCAAGACAGCATGACACTGGGACTGGAAAAAGCATGACATCGTTTTTCAAGGGTGCGGTCTCCGCACTGGCACTTTCCTGCGGCTTTGCGGCTCTCGCTGCACCCGCGCATGCCTATACGCTGATGGACATGATCCGTGGCGACCGGCAGCGCACCCAGAGCACGATCATCGATCCTTCCAATCCGGCGCAGATGCCGACGATGCAGCCGCCGGTCAACGCGCCGCTGCCGAAGGTGACGGCACCGACCTATTATACCTATAAGCCGGACCCGATGCGTCTGGTGAACACGGCGAAGTTTGCGGATCCGGTCGTAACCGGTGCCGTCGTCGATGCGTCCGCGACGTCGGGCGACCAGTCGGGTGTTCAGCGGCGCTATCTCGCCGATGCCAAGGTTCGCGCTGACGCCAATGTCGCGAAGTCGCTGGAAACCTATTACGGCGATACCAAGAACCCGCTGGTCTGGGTGTCTGGCACCGAAGTCAACGATCGCGCCAAGGCGGCGATGGGCTTCCTGGCAAACGCCGGCACCGTCGGCCTCGACCCCGCCGATTATGCCGTCAATCTTCCGGCTGCCGATCCGGCCAATCCGGACCCGACGGTTCGCGATCACGCGCTGACGCAGTTCGAGCTCGAGCTCTCGTCTAAGGTTCTGGCCTATGTCCAGGACACGGTGCGCGGCCGCATCGATCCCAACAAGCTGTCGGGCTATCACGATTTCAAGCGCAAGGTCGTCAATCTCGATCCGGTGCTGAAGCTTGCCCGGATGAGCCCGGATGTCGGCGCCTATCTCGCCAGCCGCAGCCCGGATGGACGCGAGTTCGACATCCTGAAGAAGGAACTTGCCAAGCTGAAGGCTGAAGGCGGCGATCAGGAGCAGATCACCATCTCGCTCAGCGGTCTGCTGCGCCCGGGCGACAGCTCGCCTGAAGTTGCCAACATCGTCAAGGCCGTCGGCAAGCATGGTTCGGAAGCGCTGAAGACCCAGCATGCGGCGATGCTTGCCGCTTACACCGGCGCTCCCGAATATTCGCCCGACGTCGTGTCGCTGGTCGAAGACTTCCAGAAGGAGCATGGCCTGAAGCCTGACGGCGTCATCGGCCAGGCGACCGTCCGCGTCATGACCGGCGGCGACAGCAATACGGCAAAGATCAACAAGCTCGTCGTGGCCATGGAACAGGCCCGCTGGCTGCCGGAAGATCTCGGCCCGCGCTACGTGATGATCAACCAGCCGGCCTTCATGGTCTACTACCACAACGACAACAAGGAACAGCTGTCGATGCGGGTGGTGGTCGGCCAGCCGTCGCACCAGACGTTCTTCTTCGAAGACCAGATCCAGACGGTCGAGTTCAACCCATTCTGGGGCGTTCCGCAGTCGATCATCATCAACGAGATGCTGCCGAAGCTGCGCGCCGACCCGAACTATCTTGACCGCATGGGCTATGAAGTTGCCGTCAACGGCCGCGCTGTTCCGTCGTCCAGCGTCGACTGGTACGGCTCGACGTCCAACGTTTCCGTGCGCCAGCCACCGAGCGGTGACAACGCCCTCGGCGAACTGAAGATCCTGTTCCCGAATGTCCATGCGATCTACATGCATGACACGCCGCAGCGCAGCTTCTTCAAGCGTGACATGCGCGCGCTCAGCCACGGCTGCGTCCGTCTTGCCGATCCGCGTGCGATGGCGGCCGCCGTGCTGAACACGACGGTCGACGATGTCGCCAAGCAGATCGCCGGCGGCCAGAACAAGGCCGTGTCCGTGCCGCAGCGGATCCCGATCTACATCGCCTACTTCACGGCCTGGCCGAACAAGGACGGCAATGTTGAATATTTCAACGACGTCTATGATCGCGATACCTACACGATGAAGGCCTTCGACATCACCAGCAAAGCGCGTGGCGCTCAGATCTGAGCCGCCAGGTAATTATGAAAAAGGCGGCCGGTGGCCGCCTTTTTTGTTTGCTGTGATCGCCGGCTCAGACAGCCTGTGCAGCCTTGTTGCTTGCCGCGTAATCGCGGATCAACGCGTCGGCGAAATCGGGCGTCAACTCATCGAAATGCTGGATGATCCGGGTGGGCTCCAGGCTTTCGATCGGAACGTCTGAATAACCGAAGGGGACGCCGACCGAGGCGACGGCGGCGTTCTTGGCGACGGCGATATCGTTGAAGCTGTCGCCAACCATGATGCTGCGCTCGGGCGTGCCGCCGGCCTTTTCGATCGTGCCGAGCAGGTGGCGCGCGTCGGGCTTGCGGACCGGGAAGGTATCGCCGCCGGTGATCGCCGCGAAATAATGCGTGAGGCCGAGCGCGTCGATCAGCGTGCGCGCCAGTGATTCCAGCTTGTTGGTGCAGACGGCGAGCGTGAAGCCGTTTGCCTTAAGATTGTCCATGGCGGCGATCAGGCCCGGATAGGGTTTGGTGTGGCCGGGCATGGTCGAGCTGTAATGCGCGATGAAGCGCTGCAGCAGCGGCCCGGACTCGTCTTCGGTCAGCGGATGGCCGTGCCGCTTGCAGGCGCGCTCGATCATCACCTTGGCGCCGTGGCCGACGAGATGGGTGAGGTCGTCATAGCTAACCGGCGCAAGGCCGATCGAGGCAATCGTGTGGTTCAGGCTGTCAATGAGATCGGCATGCGTGTCGAGCAGCGTGCCGTCGAGATCGAATACGACAAGGGCAGGGGTCAAAGTCTATTGCCTCTTCATGAAATGCTGATGGTCCGGAGTAGGGTAAGGAGGCCGGAAAAGCAACGCCAAGACTAGCTTTTGGCGGGTGGGCGCGGATGCTTCCGCTTTTCAGTTTGCTACGGTTATTTTGGCTTTCGTTTGGCAAACGAGCCGTGTAAACAGCACATCCAACGAAACAATCGGAGTAAGCGGCGCATGGATGCCCGCGAAATGAAGATCAAGGCCGCCGAGGTGGCGCTGACCCATGTGGAAAGCGGCATGCGCCTCGGAATCGGTACGGGGAGCACTGCGGAGGAATTCGTCCGGCTGCTGGCGGAAAAGGTCGCCGGCGGCTTCAAGGTCGAAGGCGTTCCGACATCCGAACGCACGGCGCGGCTCTGCGTCGAACTCGGCGTTCCCCTGAAATCGCTCGACGAACTGCCGGAGCTCGATCTGACGATCGATGGCGCCGACGAGGTCGATGGTGCCTTGCGGCTTATCAAGGGCGGCGGCGGTGCGCTGCTGCGCGAAAAGATCGTCGCTGCCGCGTCCGGGCGTATGGTCGTCATTGCCGACGAGAGCAAGCTGGTCGAGACGCTCGGTTGCTTCCCGCTGCCGATCGAAGTCAATCCTTTCGGCCTCGTTTCGACGCGCATGGCGATCGAAAAGGTTGCAAGCAAGCTCGGTCTGACGGGTGGTCTGTCGCTGCGCCGTTCCGGCGACGGCGATTTCATGACGGATGGCGGCCATCACATCATCGATGCATCATTTGGCCGTATTCCTGATGCAGAGGCGCTCTCGAGCGAGCTGAACTCGATACCCGGTGTCGTTGAGCACGGGCTTTTTCTCAATATGGCGGCACTTGCGATCATTGCTGGTCCTTCCGGTGCACGCACGCTGCAGGCGAACAGATAACAGGAGCACTGAAACTCATGAAGAAATTTGCAGGTCTTGGCCGTATCGCCGCTGCGACCGTTATTCTCTCCAGCTTCGCTTTCGGTACCGCCGTCAAGGCTCAGGAAGTTACGGACGAGCAGCTGAAGGCAGCGCGCGCGGCAATCGCTGCGATCGGCGCCACCGCTCAGTTCGACAACATCCTGCCGGGCCTCGCCGAACGCCTGAAGGCCGGTCTGATCCAGGATTCGCCGAACTACGAAGACCAGATCTCGCAGACGGTCGATGCGACGGCGCTTGCTCTGGCGCCGCGCCGCGCCGATCTCGAAAAGGAAGCCGCAACCAACTACGCCAAGGCCTTCACGGTTGAAGAGCTGAAGGCAATTGCCGATTTCTACAGCTCCGACGTCGGCAAGAAGCTGCTCAAGGACGGCCCGATCGCTTCGCGCGAAACCAACCGCGCCGCAGACATCTGGGCACAGGGCATTGCCCGCGATCTGCAGAAAAATGCCAGCGACGAGCTGAGCAAGGTCATCAAGGTCGAGCCGGTCCAGCTCGATACGCCGGCTGCAGCACCGGCCGATGCCCCGGCCGCCCAGGCGCCTGCAAAGGCTCCGGCCAAGGCTCCTGCAAAGGCTCCGGCACCGGCCCTGAACCTGCAGACCCCGCAATAAGCATCTTCACAATCCGCATGATGAAAGCCCGGCTCGCGCCGGGCTTTTGTTTTGGCGGCGACCGATACTATATGCAGGGTCATTGTCCCTCCCGATTCCCAAACGGAGCATTCCCCCATGTCCTCATATGATTACGACCTCTTCGTCATTGGTGGCGGTTCGGGAGGCGTAAGAGGCGCGCGCGTCGCCGCCTCGCTCGGCAAGAAGGTGGCGATCGCCGAGGAATATCGCTACGGCGGCACCTGCGTCATCCGCGGCTGCGTGCCGAAGAAGCTGTTCGTCTATGCCTCGCAGTATCATGAGCATTTCGAGGATGCGGCCGGTTTTGGCTGGACCGTCGGCGAGAGCAGCTTCGACTGGAAGAAGCTGATCGCCGCCAAGGATGTCGAGATCGCCCGGCTTGAGGGCCTCTACAAGAAGGGGCTCTCGAATGCGAACGCCGAGATCCTCGAAACGCGCGCCGAACTGATCGATCGCCACACGGTGCGCCTGGTCAAGACCGGGCAGACGGTGACGGCGAAGACGATCGTGATTGCGACCGGTGGCCGCCCGAATGAACACAAGGCGCTTCCCGGGTACGAACTCTGCATCTCCTCCAACGAGGCCTTCCATCTCGACGAGCTGCCGAAGTCGATCGTCATTGCCGGCGGCGGCTATATCGCCGTCGAATTCGCCAATGTCTTCCATGGCCTCGGCGTCGAGACGACGCTGATCTATCGCGGCGCTGAAATCCTGTCGCGCTTCGACCACGATCTGCGCCGCGGCCTGCATGAGGCGATGGTGGCGAAGGGGATCCGCATTCTCTGCCATGACGTGATCGAGAAGGTCTCGAAGGGCGCCGATGGCCTTGTCGTCGAGACGAAGAATAACGGTACGCTGAATGCCGGCGTGGTGATGCTGGCGCTCGGCCGCGATCCGAATACCGAAGGCCTCGGCCTCGAGGCGGCCGGCGTGAAGACCGATGCGCGGGGCGCTGTTGTCGTCGACGAATATTCGCGCACCAGCGTCGACAACATCTACGCGCTCGGCGATGTCACTGACCGGGTACAGCTGACGCCGGTGGCGATCCACGAGGCGATGTGCTTCATCGAAACCGAATACAAGAACAACCCGACCAAGCCGGATCACGAGACGATCGCGACCGCCGTCTTCTCGCAGCCGGAGATCGGCACTGTCGGCCTGACGGAAGAGGCGGCGGCCAAGGCCTACAAGGAAATCGAGGTCTACCGCGCGCAGTTCCGGCCGCTGAAGGCGACGCTGTCAGGCCGCGGCGAGAAGATGCTGATGAAGCTGATCGTCGATGCGGCGAGCCGCAAGGTGATCGGTGCGCATATCCTCGGTCACGACGCCGGCGAAATGGCGCAGATCCTCGGTATCACGCTGAAGGCCGGATGCACCAAGGACGATTTCGACCGCACCATGGCGGTCCATCCGACTGCGGCGGAAGAACTCGTCACCATGTATGCGCCGAGCTACCGCATCGTCGACGGCCAGAAGGTCTGACGGTCAGCTGGTGATCCGCGGCATGCGGATCACCTTCAGGAAAAGCGCGTTCATCGCCTGGGCGATACCATCGGTTGGCGTCACCTCGAAATAGAGGCCGGGCGAGGCGCATTCTGCCATCTTGGTCGGGATCTGGCTCTGGAAAGGCTTGATCCAGCTGTTGTACCAGCTGTTGTTCGGCAGCGGCAGGTATGTGGTGTAGAGCACGGCGATCTTGATGCCCTTGTCCTTCAGTGGCTTGCAGAAGGAGGTGTCAATCGGCTCCTGGCAGCGGCCGCCCGTCGTCGCCTTGGTACAGGTGCTTGGCTTGTAGCTGTCACCGACGCCATCGGAAACGAAGAACAGGATCTTCTGCGGCTGGGTCTGCGTGTTGCCATCGCCCTGATCGCCGATGATCGTCTTCATCTGCGTCAGCGCATTGTCGAAGCTGGTCTGCTGGTCGTTGTTGTAGCCCTGGTAGGGGATCGACATCAGGTCGACCGCATTGGTGTAGTTCGCCACCTTGTCGAGATCGGTGATCGGGCTGGAGATCGTCGTCAGGTTGGCGTCCTGGGCGCGCTGGCCGAACGTATAGACACCCATGGAAAACTGATTGTCGCTGACGCGCTGGGTCTTGGCGGTCTGGGTGAGCTGCTGCGTTGCCTGGCGCACGACGTCGATGCGCAGCGTCACATTGTTCTTCTTGGCGAGATTGTAATAGCTGTTGGGGTCCTCGACGCCGGCATCGGAGACGACATGGCAGGCGAAGGCGCAGGTATCGGGCGTCTTCTTTTCCATTGTCGCGACGTCGGTCGGCGTGGCGCCGACGCCCATCGAGGGGGTGTTGTCGAGCAGGATGTAGAAATTCATGAAGGCGGCGGTCTGGAAGACCGCATTCGCCGTGCCGCTGATGTCGATGGTGTTGCGGCCGAAGATCTGCATGAAGGTCGTCGGGACTGAGGCGCTGAAGGTCACCTGCGAGTTCAGCTGGTTGGAGACCTTGTTGACCTGGATGTCGATATTGACATTGCTGGCCGTCAGTTCGCCCTGCATCTGCGACATGAAGATGCTGCGGGCATCCGTCTGGCCGACTGTGAGCGCGCCGTCGCCGCTCATGGTCATCGCCTGGGTCACGGCATTGGATTTCTGTGAGATAGCGCCGACGGCGGCGGCGTCTGCAGCGGCGTAGAGCTGCGTGCGCAGGCTCATCGCGTGGCCGTAGTCGATCGCCATGCCGGCCGAGCCAATCAGCGGCACCATGAGCAGCGCCGTCAACATCCCGAAATTGCCAGAGCGATCAGCGAGCAAACGGCGGGTAAACATGGGGCGCAGCATCCCTCTAGGCGCGTCGAGGGCCGGCACCGCGCCGGTCCCCTGGATATCGAGGGGTGTTGTAACAGTGAAAGCTAAATCAGCCGCAAAATGATGTGGTATAGTTTGTCTTAACGGCCGGGATTGAAGAGTGGCTGCGGCATTCCTTTATATGCTGCAAAACGTCGTTCTTTGCGCCTGAAACTGTCTGAAACGCCGCTAGGCAAGTCGGACCTAAAGGTTTATAAGCCGCCGTTATTCTCTAGGGACAAAGACGCCGGATGGTGTCCGGCGCAATAAAGGTGAGTAAGATGGCACAGACTTGGACCCCGAGCAGTTGGCGGCAAAAACCGATCCAGCAGGTTCCGGAATATCCGGACGCAGCCGCGTTGGCGGCAACGGAAGCCCAGCTTGCCACCTATCCGCCGCTGGTTTTTGCCGGTGAGGCCCGCCGCCTCAAGAAGCAGCTCGCAAGCGTTGCCAATGGCGATGCATTCCTGTTGCAGGGCGGCGATTGCGCCGAGAGCTTCGCCGAACACGGCGCCGACAACATCCGCGACTTCTTCCGCGCCTTCCTGCAGATGGCCGTCGTGCTGACCTATGGCGCGCAGCTGCCTGTCGTTAAGGTCGGCCGTATCGCCGGTCAGTTCGCCAAGCCGCGTTCGTCGAACATCGAAACGATGAACGGCGTGTCGCTGCCGAGCTACCGCGGTGACGTCATCAACGGCATCGAATTCACCGAGGAAGCCCGCATTCCGAACCCCGAACGCCAGCTCGACGCCTACCGCCAGTCGGCGGCGACGCTGAACCTGCTGCGCGCCTTCGCGATGGGCGGCTACGCCAATCTCGAAAACGTTCACCAGTGGATGCTCGGCTTCATCAAGGACAGCCCGCAGGCAGACCGCTACCGCAAGCTCGCCGACCGCATTTCCGAAACCATGGACTTCATGAAGGCCATCGGTATCACCGCGGAAAACCAGCCGAGCCTGCGCGAAACGGACTTCTTCACCAGCCACGAAGCGCTGCTGCTTGGCTATGAAGAAGCGCTGACCCGCGTCGACTCCACCTCGGGCGACTGGTACGCGACCTCCGGCCACATGATCTGGATCGGCGACCGCACGCGTCAGCTCGACCATGCGCATGTCGAGTATTTTCGCGGCATCAAGAACCCGATCGGCCTGAAGTGCGGTCCGTCGCTGACGCCTGACAACCTGATCGAGCTGATCGATGCGCTGAACCCGGCCAACGAAGCCGGCCGTCTGACGCTGATCTGCCGTTTCGGCCACGACAAGGTTGCCGACAACCTGCCGAAGCTGATCCGCGCCGTCGAGAAGGAAGGCCGCAAGGTTGTCTGGTCCTGCGACCCGATGCACGGCAACACGATCACGCTCAACCACTACAAGACGCGTCCGTTCGAGCGGATCCTGTCGGAAGTCGAAAGCTTCTTCCAGATCCACCGCGCCGAAGGCACGCATCCAGGCGGGATCCATATCGAGATGACCGGCAAGGACGTCACCGAATGCACCGGCGGCGCCCGCGCCGTGACGGCTGACTCGCTGTCCGACCGCTACCACACGCATTGCGACCCGCGTCTCAATGCCGATCAGGCTCTCGAGCTGGCATTCCTGCTGGCCGAGCGCATGAAGGGTGGCCGCGACGAGAAGCGCATGGCCGCCAGCGCCTGATCCGGCGATATCGTGAATGATGAAAAGCCCGGCTTCGCGCCGGGCTTTTTTATTGCACCAGCACCGATTGCTGGCAGCGGGCGTCGGTGACGCGGATATCGGCTTCGCCGATCTTGATGCCGAGCATCGACAGCGTGTTGTAGAGCAGCTCATCTAAGGGCTTGGTCAGCCCGGTCAGCGTCTGCGATACCGCTGCGGTCACCGCCTTCGGCGTGCCGAGCGTCAGGGTCAGCAGCTGGACGTCGACTTCGGTATTGCCGAGCAGGCTCTGGACCGTCGAGGTCAGCGTGTCCTTGGTCGAGATGTTCTTGATCGCCTTGGCGGCGATATCGGAGGGCTGGAAGGTCAGTTTGCTCTTGTCGAGATTGCTGACGTTGACGTCGGCGATGGCGCTTGCCTTCAGGAGGCCGAGGATATCGAGAAGCGTTGCCTTGTTGACGCGCGGCTTGCTGCCGAAATTGGCGAAGGCGCTGGTATCGACATCGCCGAGCGCGATCTCGGCAACGCCGGGAACGGCCTCGACGCCGACATTGACGTTCTTCGCCCCGCCGCCGAGACACGAGATGCTCGAGAGCCTGGCTTCCGCATAGGCGACCTCGACATAGAGCGGGACGCGCAGTTTCATGCCGCCGATGATGCCGATACCGGGGACGCTGGTTTCGATCGCCAGGCGAATCTGCGGGGTGCGCACGGCCGATCCCGATGTGCCGACCGCATTTGCGGCATAGCCGACGGGCTTTTCGCCGACCGCAAGCGTCAGCTTGACGTTCAGCAGGCCGGGAATGGCGCTGTTGACGTTGGCGGCGACCTGCTTTTTCTGATTGGCCGCGAGTGCCGTTGCGGAGAGGAGCTCCATGACTGTTGCATCGACCTGCAGGTTCGATCCGCTGCCGATTGCCCGCTCGCCGGTACTGCCGAGATTGAGGATATCCTCGAGCTTCACCTTGATCTGCGACGTCCCGAGTGTCTTTTCCAGCGAGCTCAGCGTCTTGTCGACAGTAGCAGGCAGGCCCGGCGTCTTGCCGAGCGTGTTCAGCAGGCGCGGATAGGAGATGTCGGTGGCCAGGAGCTCGTCATAGGTGGCGGCGCTGGCATTGATGTTGGTTGCCAACAGATCGAGGAAGGAGAGCAGGTTGATATCTGTCGATGCGAGGCTCTCGTAGTCGACGGCCTTCAGGCTAATGCTCGTTCCGAGCAGGGCGCCGAGCAACGCATTGAGAACGCCGTCGTTGATGCTGGCAAGGCGCGAGCCGACGGAAAAGGCGGCGACCTTGGCCGCCGATGCGGTGCCGGCGGCGCTGAGGGTCGGGGCGCTGGCGAAGATATTGGCGAAGGCGAGCTCGCCCTTCTGCGACACTGCAACTTTGACGGCATCGTATGGCTGCTTGCCGGCGACGAAGCGCTGATCGGGTGCAATGGCGAGATCGGCGACGTAGGCGCCGGGCGCATAGCTCACAACAGCCTGGAATTGTGACAGGTCGGCGCCCTTCGGAAGCGTTCCTTTGCCGGTCAGGTAGCCGTTCTCGATAGTGACGGCGGCGTCGATGCCGTTGTGCTTGAAATTGGCGAGAAGCTGTTCCGGCGCATGGTTTATGTCGGAGGCCGCGGCAATGGCGCCGATGTCGCTCAATTGCTGCAGGCGGCGCTGCTGCAGCGTCAGCATGCCGTAGTCGATGCCCATGCCGAGGGAGTAGACGATCAGAGGCGCGCAAATGGCAGCGCTGATGGCGATGTTGCCGCGGGTGTCGCGGCAAAAGCGCAGGGCATTGAACGGCATTCAGATGCCTCCCATCCGGATGGTCGCGAAGCGCCGAATCATGTGTTCAGGGAGAGGAAAAGTGTAGAGATTCCAGATTGGTAGATTGTTGGCATCATATTCCGTCGTCACCGTGAACTGGTTGACGTTGCTGGGATCGGTGGTGACGGTGATGTGGATCTTGTCTTTCTGGAGCAGGGGGTGATTGAGCGTCGACGAGGTGATGAAATTATCGACCAGCGTTTCGCGCTCCTTCGCCGACAGGCCGGCGACAGCGGTGCGGGCCGCGTCTGCGGTGATCTGCTGAACGGAATGGGCGGCTGTCAGATAGATTGCGTAGGCGATGAGCGTCAGGATGACGAGGAGGAAAATGGGCGCGACAATCGCAAATTCGATGGCGGCGGCGCCTCTTTCATTCGACCGGAAACGGTTGAACACGATCATGTTGGACCTCATGTCAGCTCGGTTGAGCTTCGTCTTATATAAGGCCGCATCTCTTAATTTTAGATTAGCTAATGAACGTGATGCGTGTGTTTGAGCTTTGCGAGCCTGCCCCATTTCGGGAAACTCGCGACCGGCGGTCAATATTCACCTGCAACTTTTGCTGGTTTGTGCGCGACGCTGTCCCGGCGTGGGGCGGGGGGCAAGTCATCAATAATGCTGACCTTTTCCATCAAGAGATTGGATTTGACCGGGCGCGCGGCTGCAGCCAATTTCCCCTGCAGATGACGGCGGAGGATCGGACGATGGAGAGGGAATATACGGGAGGCTGCGCCTGCGGTGCCGTCCGGTTTCGGAGCAGGAACAAGCCCGGGCCGGTGGTCGCCTGCCATTGCTCGCAGTGCCGGCGCCAGACTGGCCTCTACTTCACCTCAGCCGATGTGCCGCTCGACGGGCTGGTGATCGATGGCCGCGAAACCCTGCACTGGTACCAGTCGAGCGAGGCGGCAGAGCGCGGCTTCTGCCGCAACTGCGGCTCAGCGCTGTTCTGGCAGCGGATCGGCTCCGATGCCGTGTCGATCCTCGCCGGCGCCTTCGACAAGCCGAGCGATCTTGCCATCGGCTATCACATCTATTGCGCCGACAAGGGTGATTTCTACGAGATCAACGACGGCCTGCCGCAATATCCGGGCGCTGGCTAGATCTTCTTGGCTTCCAGGGCGGCGCTGAGGCGGGCGACATCCTCGCGTAGCGCCGTCAGTTCGGTCAGTACCCGCATGTCGATCTTCTGGTGCAGCGACAGGACCTCAAGCTCCGACTTCAGATTGACCTCATAGTCCTTGGCGGCCTCGAAGCGGTCGCGCTCGGCCTGGCGGTTCTGCGACATCATGATGATCGGCGCCTGGATGGCAGCCAGCATCGAGAGGATCAGGTTGAGGAAGACAAAGGGGTAGGGGTCAAAGGCGCCGGTGGCGAGGATGATGGTGTTGACGACCGTCCAGATGGCCAGGAAGGCGAGGAAGGCGATGATGAAGGACCAGGAGCCGCCGACGCGCGCAATGCCATCGGCAACCCGCTGGCCGAAGGAGGATTCCGCCGAGAGTGCAGCGTTGACGTCGGTCGAGATGATCCTGCGCTCGTGAGCCTTCGCGAGGACGCGCTTCTCGATATCGCCGAGTTCGTCGGCGCTCTTGCCGAAATGCGTGTGGATGAAATTGGGAAGATTATACATGCCTGGCTCCGAAGCGTTACGCGTCGGAGCCAGTATTCCCGCCGACCGGCGGAATGCAATGCAAATTAAAGTCTTAGGCTCAGTAGCTGGCTTCGTTGACCATCACGTGCTGCGGGAAGAAGCGGTCGAGCGTCTGCGCCTTGCCGAACATCACGTCATGCTGGAGATAGCGGTAGTCGCGCACCAGCGGGTCGAGCTTCTTGGGGTCGAGAACCCAATCCGGCGTGACTTCGTTCTTGCGCGTCGCCAGTTGGTAGCGGTCGATGATGTCGTATTTCTTCTGAACGCGGCCGAGGAAGCCGGTGTAATAGGGATGCTCGAAGCCGGCGAATTTCAGCAGGTTATAGGAGATCAGCGACGGGCTGATGGTGCCGACATCCTGCTTCACGCCCTTCTTGCTCGACCAGATGACCAGCGGTGTCTCGTGCTGCTGCTTCATGACGTCGAGCGG
The DNA here is from genome assembly GCF_057808655.1 of Rhizobium sp. FG96. NCBI lineage: Bacteria > Pseudomonadati > Pseudomonadota > Alphaproteobacteria > Hyphomicrobiales > Rhizobiaceae > Rhizobium > Rhizobium sp. FG96. The sequence continues at coordinate 77,734 of NZ_JBMDIL010000019.1, forward strand.
CGCCTTGCGGGTGGCCACCTGGTCCGGCATGTAGCCGGCACTCATATAGACATTGCCGAGCGGCGGCAGGTGGTCGCCCCAGAGCACGATGATCGTCTCGCGGTCGCGGTGCGAAGCCCAGTCCATCAGCATCTTCAGGCTGTCGTCGGCTTCCTTGACGCCCTGTGTATAGGTGGCGAGCGTGGCGCGGTCGGCTTCCGGGATGTTGCCCTGGATGTCGATCGAGTTATGCGCGTAGCGATTGGCCTCGTAGGGACCATGTCCCTGAAGGGTGACAGCGAAGAAGAAGAAGGGTTTGTCGAGGCCATCGCCCTCGCGCATGATTTCCTTCATCAGCGAGTCATCGGAGGCGAAGATGCCGCGCTTTTCCATCGGCGGGAGGGTTTCCTCGGTGCGGAATTCTTCGAAGCCGAAATCCTTGTAGACCTCGTTGCGGTTCCAGAACCAGCCGCTGAAGGGATGCAGCGCGCGTGCCGCATAGCCTTCGCCACGGAAGAAGGTGGCGAGCGAGGGAATATCGCGGCGGATATACTGCTGATAGGGAATGCTGCCATAGGGCAGGAAGGCATTCGAGAAGCCAGTCAGCGCCTCGAACTCGACATTCGCGGTCATGCCGCCGAATTCCGGCGAGAAGACGTAGCCGGATTGCGCGGCACGGATCGTCGGCATCGGGTCGGCGCTGAAATTCAGGTTCTTCAGCCGCGTCGGATCCCAGAAGGATTCGCTCATCAGCATGATGACATCAGGCTTTTCGCGCGGGCCGGCGAGATAGCCGTAATTGCGGGCGGGGATCGCATCCAGCGCTTCGGTATTCAGCCCGGCCGGAGCCGCGACATCGGCCATCGGCACGTTGAAGATGAAGGCCAGGATGAAGCCGTTGCTGCGGTAGTTCTCCTTCTGATCCCACATCATCGGCACGACCTGCAGGCGGTCGCGGATATAGGAATATTGCGAATAATCCATCAGCGAGCCGAAGGCGGCGATAACGGGCAGGCCGAGGCAAAGGCGGCGCAGGCGCGCCTGGCCCGAGAGCTTCGGGAAGGTGCGCCAGGCATAGCGCCAGCCGAAGACGATGCCGGCACCGAGAAGCGCGATACCGATGACCAGGGCGACCGCCGTGAAGGGCCGGTCGCGGACCATCACCGGCAGAAGTTCCATGATCTGCCGGGCAAACAGGATATCCGACGGATAGAACGGGTCGGAGAGATAGTGCTGCTTCTGGTTCGAGACGAAAGCCGGGATCAGCACCAGTGGCACGACGATCAGCGCGGACTGGTGGCGGCGGCCGAAGGCCGCGTCGAGCGTCAGCATCAGGATGCTCAGCATAGCCACGGTGGTCATGCCGGGGCGGGCCGTCGAGGTCAGGAAATCGCCGACATCGGCAAGCGTGCTGCGGGCGATCCATTCGACGGCGATGACGCTCAGCAGCGCGATAGACAAGGTCAGCGCGACGCTGAGGACACCGCGGGCAGCCGGAGAGCGGACATTGGAGCCGAGACCAGTGGAAAGCAGCGCCATTCTTCTGGCCTGCGCGGACTTCATGACCGATGCGATCAAGGCGGACTCCAATGTCATTCCCGCCGATTTCGCGGCGTCATAAAAACTTCATCGAACTGTCACATGCCCGCCATGAACGCTAGATGAACCATTAATGTTTCCTTGCTTTTCCCTGGGATTTGAATTTTCCGCGTATCAGACACTGCCGCTTTTCATGGCGGAGCACGTTGCGGGGCGAGGACGCGCGCGCTAAATAAATGACATGACACAGGAAAACGCTCCCTTGAACACGCTCCGTATCGCCGTCGCGCAGCTGAACCCTACCGTGGGCGATGTTGCAGGAAATCTTGCGAAAGCCCGCGAGGCACGCGCCGATGCCGCTCGCCAGGGTGCGGACCTTCTGCTTTTGACGGAGCTCTTCATTTCCGGCTATCCGCCCGAAGATCTGGTGCTGAAACCGGCCTTCGTGAAGGCCTGCCAGAAGGCGGTCGACGATCTCGCTGCCGATACGGCCGATGGCGGCCCGGGCGTCATCGTCGGCTTCCCCCGCCAGGGCGAAACCGGGCGGCACAATTCGGTTGCGGTCATCGATGGCGGCAAGATCCTGGTGCTACGCGACAAGATCGACTTGCCGAATTACGGCGAGTTCGACGAGAAGCGCGTCTTCGACGAAGGCTCGATGCCGGGGCCGGTGAATTTCCGTGGCGTCAGGATCGGCGTGCCGATCTGCGAGGAGATCTGGAACGATCTCGGCGTCTGCGAGACACTGGCCGAAAGCGGCGCTGAAATCCTGCTGGTGCCGAACGGCTCGCCCTATTATCGCGGCAAGGTGGACGTGCGCCACCAGGTGGCGCTGCGCCAGGTCATCGAGACCGGCCTGCCGCTGATCTTCGCAAACCAGCTCGGCGGCCAGGACGAACTGGTCTTCGATGGCGCCAGCTTCGCCTTTAACGGCGACAAGTCGCTAGCCTTCCAGATGAGCCAGTTCGAGCCGGCGCTTGCGGTCACGACCTGGAAGCGCGGCGAGAACGGCTGGCGCTGCAGCGAAGGGCCGATGTCGCATGTTTCGGAGAAGGAAGAGGCCGACTACCGCGCCTGCCTGCTCGGCTTCCGCGACTACGTCAACAAGAACGGCTTCAAGAATGTGGTGCTCGGCCTTTCGGGCGGTATCGACTCGGCGATCTGCGCGGCGATTGCCGTCGATGCGCTCGGCGAGGAGCGGGTGCGCACCGTCATGCTGCCCTACCGCTACACATCGGAGGATTCGCTGAAGGACGCCGCCGATTGCGCCAGGGCGCTCGGCTGCCGCTACGATATCGTGCCCATCGAGGAGCCGGTGAAGGGCTTCACTTCGGCGCTGTCGGACCTCTTCGAAGGCACCGATAGCGGCATCACCGAGGAAAACCTGCAGAGTCGCGCCCGCGGCGTCATCCTGATGGCGATCTCCAACAAGTTCGGCTCGATGGTGGTGACGACGGGCAACAAGTCGGAAATGTCGGTCGGTTACGCCACGCTCTACGGCGACATGAACGGCGGCTTCAATCCGATCAAGGACCTCTACAAGATGCAGGTCTATGCGATCTCGCGCTGGCGCAACGAACATGTGCCGCCGGATGCGCTGGGGCCATCTGGCGTCGTCATTCCGCAGAATATCATCGACAAGGCACCGTCAGCCGAGCTTCGCCCGGACCAGAAGGACCAGGATTCGCTGCCGCCTTATACTGTTCTCGACGACATTCTCGAATGCCTCGTCGAGAAGGAAATGGGCGTCGACGAGATTGTCGCGCGCGGCCATGACGTGGCGACCGTCCACCGCGTCGAGCATCTGCTCTATCTCGCCGAATACAAGCGCCGCCAGTCGGCGCCCGGCGTGAAGATCACCAAGAAGAATTTCGGCCGTGATCGCCGCTACCCGATTACCAACCGGTTTAGGGATCGCAGTTAGCGATCGTTAACCCGATCAACCGAAAGCTGCTGACTTCCGCACCTTCCCGCGTTTCTATCGAAGCAAACGCGGGAGGTCCTGATCGTGCGTGATACGAAAGTCGCCGTCTTCATCGATACCGAAAACCTGCCGGCGCGCTCGGCGGGCGAGATCATCGACATCGCCTCCGGCTACGGACGTCTGATCGAGCGGCGTGCCTATGGCGACTTCACGCGCGAGGCTGCGCAGCCGTGGATCGCTGCTGCCGGAAAGCATGCGCTCAGCCTGCAGACGGCGGTCAGCTCCCAGTCGGGCAAGGACGGTGCGGATATCCTGCTTGCCGTCGATGCGATGGAATATCTAGGAGCTTCGGCAATCGATCTCTTCTGCATCGCCAGCAGTGATCGTGACCTCGGCCATCTGGCGACGCGCATCCGGATGCGCGGCAAGCAGGCGATCGGGCTTGGTGCGCCGAATGCTTCCAGGCTGCTGCGCGAGTCGTTCGATGATTTCTTCGAGTTGCGGCTCGCGGAGGCGCCTGCGAGCCTTCCGGCGCTGGCCAAGGTCGTGGCGCTGCAGCCGTCACCGAGCATCCGGCCCTATATCGCGCAGGCGCTGCAGACGGCGAAGCTGAGGGAGGAAGGCTGGCTCGATATTGCCGAGCTTGGCACCTTGCTGCGGCAGGTCTATCCCGACTTCAGGGCGCAGCATTTCGGCGCTCCGAACCTCAGTTCGCTTTTGAAGCGATGCGACTTTATCGAGACACAGATGCATGGCACAAACCGCATGCAAATCAGAATGAAGCGGAACGGCGGATAGCCGGACCGCCGCACAATGCGGGAGGCATGCATGCGCAGTTCGGTCGAGATCTACAATATCCGTACGGCCAAGAGCCGGGTGGTTTTCCAGACGGAGCAGCTGATCGAGGCACCGAACTTTTCGCCTGACGGGCGCTATCTGCTGCTGAACGGCGATGGGCTGCTCTATCGCTTGTCACCGGATGGTGAGGGCGGGCTGAAGCAGGTCGATACCGGCTTTGCCGCCGCCTGCAACAACGATCACGGCATTTCGCCCGATGGAAAGCGGTATGTGATTTCCGATAAGACGGAATACGGAAAATCCTGCATCTATACGCTTCCAGCGGAAGGTGGGGCGCCGAAGCAGGTGACCACCAATCTTCCGTCCTACTGGCACGGCTGGTCGCCCGACGGCAAGGAATTGGCCTATTGCGGTATCCGCGACGACGTCTTCGACATCTATACGATAGCGGTCGACGGCGGCACCGAGCGTCGGCTGACGCATGGCGAAGGCCGCAATGACGGGCCGGATTATTCCTTCGACGGGCAGTGGATCTATTTCAATTCCAGCCGGACCGGGCTGATGCAGATCTGGCGCGTTCACCCCGATGGAACCGGGCTGGAGCAGGTCACGCATGACAATTACGGCAACTGGTTTGCCCATCCGTCGCCAACCAACGACCGGGTGCTGATCCTCTCCTACGATCCTGATGTTTTCGACCACCCGCGCGACCTGCATGTTAGGCTGCGGCTGATGGACATGGATGGCGGCAACCTGACGACGCTGTTCGAACTGTTCGGCGGGCAGGGCACGATCAATGTTCCCTGCTGGTCACCGGATGGTGATGAGTTTGCCTATGTGCGCTATTTCCCGGCCACTTGAAGCGCGCCGGTAAAACGGGCAAGAGGGTTTTCGTCAGGTGCCCGCCATTGGCGGGAGAATCGGGAATCCGGTGAGAGACCGGAACGTGCCCAACGCTGTAAGGCTGACGCCTGCCGCATCATGCCACTGGTCAAGACCGGGAAGGCTGCGGCGGGCGGATGACGCCAAGTCAGAAGACCGGCCTGGCATCATAGACTGATCCCGCGCGGACGGCGGGTCGGTTGCGTTGTTGGGGATTTGACGATGCGACCCTTGAGCGGGGATGCGCTGCAGCGCGCATCCGCTTTTTCCGGTGACGAGCGCGATGCCGTCTACCGGGCGATCATGACCAGGCGCGATGTGCGCGACCAGTTCCTGCCGGATCCGGTGCCCGAGGATGTGTTGATGCGGCTGCTTTCGGCCGCGCATCACGCGCCCTCGGTCGGCTTCATGCAGCCGTGGAATTTTATCGTTGTCGACGATGCCGCTGTGAGGCGGCGGGTGTGGGAGGCGTTCGATCTGGCCAACCATGAGGCGGCCGGGATGTTCGATGGCGAGCGGCAGGCGACCTACCGGTCGCTGAAGCTCGAAGGCATCCTCAAGGCACCGCTCGGTGTCTGCATCACCTGCGATCCGACGCGCAGCGGCGAGGTGGTGCTGGGGCGTACGCATAATCCGCGGATGGACAGCTATTCGACCGTCTGCGCCGTGCAGAACCTGTGGCTTGCGGCGCGGGCCGAAGGCGTCGGCGTCGGCTGGGTCAGCATCTTCCGTGAAAGCGAGCTCAAGGAGATCCTCGGCGTGCCCGCGCATATCGAGATCGTTGCCTGGCTTTGCGTCGGCTATGTCGACGAGCTCTACCGGGAGCCGGAACTCGCCGTCAAAGGCTGGAGGCAACGGCTGCCGCTCGAGGAGCTGGTCTTCCGCGATGGCTGGGGCCGCCGCTAGGACCGGTCGACGTTCAGCCCATGCCGGTTAGTTCTGCTGTTGCTGCTGCGGCTGTGGGCCTGATGTTGCCGGGTTCTTCAGATCGATGCTGCCCTGGTCGCCTGCGAGGAATTGCGGGCCGACCTGGCGGACCTTGCTATTCTGCGGCTCATAGGGCCGGTCCGGGATCTGTGGCTGCGGTGCAGCCGGCGTTTGAGATGCCGTGGCTGCAGGCTTGGTGGTGATCGTCGTGATCGAGCCCTTCGGCGGCGGTTCGCTGACGGTCTGGTTCTTTCGCATTTGCTCGTAATAGGCGGTCAGATTGCAGGTGCAGGACGACTTTTCGCCGGGAGCGCGGTTCTTGTAGGCGAAGGCGTTCGGCATCGCGCTGTAACGGGCGCCCGTTGCGGCCGAGATCATGTTGGCGGCGTCGGTGTTCGAAACGTCCTGATAGAAGAGCTCGGTCTCGATGCCGGGGCACATTTTCGAGCAGGTCGAGGCATCGCGGCCGAAATCGATCGAGGTGGCGTTGGTGCTGATCGGGAAGAAGCCGCCGTCGCAGGTGCGCACGCACATGGTGCTGACATGCGACATCATCTCGCCGCGCGGCACGCCATATTGCGTGTTGCCTTCCTCGCCGTTGCCGAGCGGGATGAAGGTATCGCCGCGCATCGCCTGTTCTTCGGTGCTTGGCGCCGGCTCGTAGGCGCGCTCGTCCGGTTGATAGCCCGGATCGTCGTTGCAGCCGTTGTCGTCGAGGGCGGCCATCAGTTGGCGGCGTTCGTTGATATCGCTGCCGCCGGATTCGCGTAGCTGGTTGCGGCGGTCCTGGAGGTAGTGGATGTTGTCGATCATCCGCGCTTCGGATTCCTGCAGGTCGCTGCAGTAGCCGGCATTCTCGCCGCCGATGACGACCATGCTGTCGACGCTGCAGCCGTTGCTGCGCAGGTCGTTGCGCAGCTTGCGGAGCTCGAGATTCTGCTCGGCTATGGCGCTCGCATATTGGCGGATTTCCGGGCCGTTACCGATCACCTGCGGCAGGTCGGCAAGGCGGCCGCGCAGATCCTCGCAGATCGCACTCGTCTGCGCCGCCGCGGGCGCGGCAGCCGCAAGGAAAACGGCAAGGGTCAGGCTTCGGCGTTTCACGGTATCATCCCGCAGCATAGTCAAACCGGAAGCGGCAGGGCATTTGCCGCATCCATCCTGTCTAGCTGCCTTCCGTTAACAAGCTAACGAAGGAATTCTAACGCATTTTTCCGATCGACCGCAAATTCACGCCGGCTGCTGTGCCTCGACGACGGCGAGAGCCGCCATGTTGACGACGCCGCGCGAGGTGACCGACGGTGCCAGGATATGAGCCGGGAGCGCCGTGCCGAGCAGGATCGGGCCGACATGCAGGCCGTCTGTCATCGACTTGACGACGCCGAGCGTGATGTTGGCCGCATCGAGGTTCGGGAAGACCAGAAGATTGGCTTCGCCGTGCAGCGTCGTGGAGGGCATGACGCGCTTGCGGATCTCGTCGGCAATCGCGCTTTCGCCATGCATTTCGCCATCGACTTCGAGATCAGGCGCTGCATCGCGGATCAGCTGCAGGGCGCCGCGCATCTTGGTGGCGCTTTCGCTTTCGCGCGAGCCGAAGTTGGAATGCGAGACGAGGGCGGCGCGCGGCGTGATGCCGAAGCGCTTGATTTCCTCGGCGGCAAGAACCGCCGATTCCGCCACTTCTTCGGCGCTCGGATTGAACGTCACGTAGGTGTCGGTGAAGAACGTCGCGCCGCGCTGCGAGATCAGCAGGCTGAGCGCCGAGAAATCACGGACATCCTTGCGCTTGCCGATGATCTGGCGAACGTCGCGCAGATGCTTCTCGTAGCGTCCCTCAAGACCGCAGATCAGCGCATCGGCCTCGCCGCGGCGAAGCGCCAGCGCACCGATGACGGTGGTGTTGGTACGCACGATGGTGCGCGCCGCTTCCGGAATGACGCCGCGGCGGCCGACCAGCGACAGATAGAGATCGACATATTCGCGGAAGCGCGGATCGTCTTCCGGGTTGATGACGGCGAAATCGGCGAGCGGACGGATACGCAGACCGTAGCGCTGCAGACGGGTCTCGATGACCTGCGGACGGCCGATCAGGATCGGTTCGGCAATGCCTTCTTCGATCAGCACCTGGGCGGCGCGCAGCACGCGCTCGTCTTCACCTTCCGAGAAGATGACCCGCTTTTTCTCGGCAGCCTTGGCGGCGGTGAAGATCGGCTTCATGACGAAGCCGGAGCGGAAGACGAAGCGGTTCAGCTGGTCGAGATAGGCGTCGAAATCGGTGATCGGACGGCGCGCGACGCCGCTTTCGGCCGCAGCCTTGGCGACGGCGGGCGCGATGCGCAGGATGAGGCGCGGATCGAAGGGCGACGGGATCAGGTAGTTCGGCCCGAAGACCGGCGTCTCGCCGGAATAGGCGCGGGCGGCGACATCCGACGGCTCCTCGCGGGCGAGGCCGGCGATGGCGCGGACGGCTGCCATCTTCATCGCTTCGTTGATCTCCTCGGCGCCGCAATCCAGCGCGCCGCGGAAGATGAAGGGGAAGCAGAGAACGTTGTTGACCTGGTTCGGGAAGTCCGAACGTCCGGTGCAGATCATCGCATCCGGGCGGGCGGCGCGGGCGAGTTCCGGCATGATCTCCGGCGTCGGATTGGCGAGCGCCATGATCAGCGGCTTTTCTGCCATCTGCTCCAGCAGTTCCGGCTTCAGGACGCCGGCGGCGGAGAGGCCCAGGAAGACATCGGCGCCGCCGATGTTTTCGGCGAGCGTGCGGGTGTCGCTCTTCTGCGCATAGACGGCCTTCCACTGGTCCATCAAGACGTTGCGGTCCTCGTAGACGAGGCCTTCGATGTCGTGGACCCAGATGTTTTCGCGCTTGGCGCCGAGTTCGACGAGCAGGTTGAGACAGGCGAGGGCGGCGGCACCAGCGCCAGACGTGACGATCTTGACGTTGCTGATCGACTTGCCGGCAAGTTCCAGGCCGTTGAGGATGGCGGCGGCGACGATGATAGCGGTGCCGTGCTGGTCATCATGGAAGACGGGAATGCGCATCTTTGCGCGCAGCTGCTGTTCGATCTCGAAGCATTCCGGCGCCTTGATGTCTTCGAGGTTGATGCCGCCGAAGGTCGGCTCCAGCGAGGCGACGGTCGAGACCATCTGCTCGACGGTCGAGGCATCGACCTCGATATCGAAAACGTCGATATTGGCGAACTTCTTGAAGAGAACGGCCTTGCCTTCCATCACAGGCTTGGAGGCGAGCGGGCCGATATTGCCGAGGCCGAGGACGGCGGTGCCGTTGGAGATGACGGCGACCAGATTGGCGCGCGAGGTATAGTCGGCGGCCGTCTCCGGATCGTCGCGGATCGCGAGACACGGCGCGGCGACGCCAGGCGAATAGGCGAGCGCCAGATCGCGCTGGTTGCCGAGCGGCTTGGTCGCCTGAATTTCGAGTTTGCCGGGGCGGGGATAGCGGTGGAAGAACAGCGCCTGTTCGTCAAGAGTTCCACCTGTCAGGTTCTTCTCCGTCTTGGATTTGTCCTGATTATCCATTGCCTTCTCCAATACCGCAGTCATGTCGTTTGAAGCCTTCTCCATACAACAATCGGTGCGGCGGGACAGCGGGAATTTGAGGTTGAAAGCGGAAAACTCTTATGCCCGGGGGATGCGTCAAACAACCGCGCTGTCATCTTCCTGAAACACGAGTCTGATTTTGGAAGGCCAGATGAACGATGGGGCACGGGCAGGATGCCTGTGATGGATTACATGGATACGCGACACTTCCGTACGCTCTTCATTTCCGATGTGCATCTCGGTTCCAAGGCTGCCAAGGCCGACTTCCTGATCGACTTTCTGCGCCACCACGAGGCAGACACGATCGTCCTCGTCGGCGATATCGTCGATGGCTGGCGCCTGAAGCGCAGTTGGTATTGGCCGCAGGTCTGCAACGACGTTATCCAGAAGCTGCTGCGCCAGGCGCGCAAGGGTACGCGCGTCGTCTACATTCCCGGCAATCACGACGAATTCCTCCGCGACTTCCCGGGCATGCATTTCGGCGGCATCGAAGTGGCCGAGCGGATGATGCATGAGGGCGCCGACGGCAAGAAATATCTGGTGCTGCATGGCGACGAATTCGACGTCGTCGTCCGCAATGCCCGCCTGCTCGCCTATCTCGGCGACTGGGCCTATGACATGGCGATCCGCATCAATATCGTTCTGGCCGCCATTCGCCGCCGCATGGGCATGCCTTACTGGTCGTTCTCGGCGTGGGCCAAGCTGCAGGTCAAGCATGCCGTCAACTTCATCGGCGAGTTCCAGCGCGTCGTCGCCGACGAGGCCCGCAAGTGCGGTGCCGACGGCGTCATCTGCGGCCATATCCATCATGCGGTCATCGAGGAAATGGACGGTGTGCGTTACATCAATACCGGCGACTGGGTCGAGAGCTGCACGGCGATTGCCGAGCATGAGGACGGCACTTTCGAGCTGATCACCTGGAATGCGATTGCCAGCACCGAGCCTGTCACGCTGAAGCTGACGCACCAGCCCGAGCGCGCTCCGCAGGCTGCCTGATTTTCAACCCGCCATATTGCAAGACCTTTAGCCGTTGCCTCCGGGCAACGGCCCTATTTATTTTTTAAAACGTTTCAAATGGGCTATTTCTCGCCATAGTCGCCCCTAGGTTGATGTGTTAGGCAACGCACAGTTTCCTGCAGGTCCACCATGATTCCCGCCCAGAATGCCTCTGTCGATGAGGGGGCTCCGCCGCGTTTCCGGCTGCTCAGCGCCCTGTCTTACTGCGCCCCGCTGATCGTCAACGGTGTGGCTCTTCCGTTCTTCCCCGTCTGGCTTGCGGTTCACAAATTCACCGATCACGAGATCGGCGTCATCCTTGCCGTGCCGATGGTGGTGCGCGTGCTCGTGGCGCCCATCGTTGCCATGTACGCCGACCGGATGGAGGAGCGCGCCGACGTTCTCCTGTGGTCGGGCGGGCTGTCGCTGCTGACCGCGATTGCGCTCTACTGGACAACGACATTCTGGCCGGTCCTGATCGTCTACAGCATCCAGGGCGCCACCTTCGCGCCCTATGTGCCGATCGTCGAATCGATCGTTATTTCCGGTGTCCGGCGCTGGGGACTGGATTATGGGTCTATGCGCGTCTGGGGCTCGATCGCCTTCATCGTCTCGACGATGATCGGCGGCGAAATGATCGGTGTCTGGGGCGGCAACATGGTGCTGCCCGTGATGATCTTCGGCTTTGCGACGACGATGGCGATGGCGATCTATTGTCCGCGCATCGGCCCGACGCGGCGGCGCAACGTACCCGTCGATCTGCAGCAGGCGACCGGGAGTTCGCTCCGCCAGCCGCATCTTCTCGTGCTGCTCTGGGGTGTGGCGATCCAGCAGTCCAGCCACGCGCTGCTTTATGCCTTCGCCTCGATCTATTGGCACCAGCTCGGCTTTTCGGGAACGCAGGTCGGCATTCTCTGGAGTGCCGGCGTTGCCTCCGAGGTGATGGTGTTCTTCATCTCCAAGCACCTGAACCGCCGCTTCAATGCGTGGACGCTGATCCGCATCGGCTGCGCCATGTGCATCTGCCGCTGGGTGCTGTTTCCGATGCATTGGAGTTTCGCAGGCTTCTTCTTCCTGCAGTGCTTCCATTCCTGCACCTATGCCTTCGTCCATACCGGCGTGCAGCGGCGGATCGTTGCCTCGGTGCAAGCAACGCAGGAATCCTCGGCGCAGGGCGCCTATTTCTTCTATAACGGCATGTTCATGGGCCTGATGACGCTGGCATCAGGCTATCTCTATGCCTGGCTCGGTCTTGCCAGCTACTACGTCATGGCGCTGGTCGCCGCGATCGGTATGACGCTGGTCTTCGTTGCCTATTACCTTCAGCCCCAGAGTTCTCTTTCCGGCGGGAAGACAAGGGAAGCTTCGTAACGCAGGCCGGGTTCCCGGTCTCTGGCGAGCAGGAGCGGGCCGTCGAGATCGACGAATTCGACATCCTGCGCCAGCAGCACGGCGGGCGCCATCGCCAGGGAGGTGCCGACCATGCAGCCGAGCATGATCTGGAAGCCCAGCCGTTGCGCCTCGCGCTTCATCGCCAGCGCCTCCGTCAGGCCACCGGTCTTGTCGAGCTTGATGTTGATCGCGTCGTAGCGGTCGCGCAGGCTGGCGAGATCGCCGGTGTGGTGGACGCTTTCGTCGGCGCAGACGATGACCGGGCGATTGATCACGGCCAGCATCTCGTCCTTGCCTGCCGGCAGCGGCTGCTCGACGAGGGCGATGTTCATTTCGGCTGAGATTTTCAGGTGATGCTCGAGTGCCGCTTCCGGCCAGCCCTCATTGGCGTCGAGGATGATCGCCGCATTGGGGGCTGCGGCACGCACGGCGCGGATGCGGCTTTCATCGTCGCCGGTGCCGACCTTGACCTTCAGCAGTGCGCGTCCGGCATGTTCGCCGGCCTGCGCCGCCATCACGTCGGGCTCGCCGAGCGAGATCGTGTAGGCAGTGGTGAGGGGCTTCGGCGCCGTCAGGCCGATGCGGCTTGCGACGCTCGTGCCCGAGAGTTTCGATTCGAGATCCCAGAGCGCACAATCCACGGCGTTGCGGGCGGCACCTGGGGCCATCGCCGACAGCAGGTCTTCGCGAGAAATTCCTGATTCGATCAGCGGCCGGGCGGCTTCGATCTGTGCCTGGACACTTTCCATCGTCTCGCCGTAGCGGCGGTAGGGCACGCATTCACCCCATCCTTGCCCGCCATTTTCGCGCAATGTCACCGAGATCACCTCGGCGGAGGTTTTTGCACCCCGCGAGATGGTGAAGGTGCCCGCGATCGGGAATGAATTCATTTGGATTTCGAGGGACCGTGGCATATTTGCAATCCTGCAAGCATGGAAATTCTGTGGGTCTTGGGTATATTAACCCGCCGGGCGTGAGCGATGCTTCGCGAGTCGGCAATGTCGCCGCAAGCCCTGAAAGACACAAGCATTTTGAAGCCCGAGCCCAGCAAAGCCGCCTCACTCCACGTGGACGACCAAGCCAATGGCAACGGGCGGATGGTCCGTCTGGAAGGCAATTGGCGCAGCGCCAATATTCATACCGTCATCAAGGATTTCGACAAGCTGCCGCAGAGCGACGGCGACCTGACACTCGACCTTTCCGATGTCACCGACATCGATACGGCCGGTGTCTGGCTGCTGGTGCGCCTGAAGATGCAGGAGGAAGCGGCCGGGCGGCAGGTGCATTTTGAGGGCACCAATCAGCATATCGACGAGATGATCGAAGAATTCTCCCGCAAGCCGGACAAGCAGGAGACCGAGACGCCGAAGCAGAAGCCGTTACTGGAGCGCGTCTTCGCGCCCGTCGGCAAGATGACCTTCGATCTCTGGGATAATTTCTCCGCCGCCATGTACATCTTGGGTTCCGCCGTGCGCGGTGCGCAGATGAAGTTTGGCCGCGGTTCCGGTGTGTCGCCGGCGTCTATCGTCAACCAGATCGATCATATGGGCGTCCGCGCGACGCCGATCATCCTGCTGATGTCCTTCCTGATTGGTGCGATCATCGCGCAGCAGGGCGCGTTCCAGCTTCGTTATTTCGGCGCGGAAGTCTTCGTCGTCGACCTTGTCGGTATTCTGCAGCTTCGTGAAATCGGCGTGCTGCTGACCGCGATCATGATCGCCGGCCGTTCGGGCAGCGCGATCACCGCTGAAATCGGCTCGATGAAGATGCGCGAGGAAGTGGACGCGCTGAAAGTCATGGGTCTGAACCCTGTCGGCGTGCTGATCTTTCCGCGGCTGGTGGCGCTGACTGTGGCGCTGCCGCTTCTGACTGTACTTGCCAATTTCGCTTCGCTGCTGGGCGCCGCAACCGTTGCCTGGGCCTATTCCGGGATCACCTTCGCGACCTTCCTGTCGCGCCTGCATGAGGCGGTGACGCTGTCGACCGTGCTTGCCGGCATGATCAAGGCGCCGTTCATGGCTCTCGTCATCGGGATTGTCGCGGCCGTGGAAGGGCTTAAGGTCGGCGGCAGTGCCGAATCGCTCGGCCAGCACGTGACGGCCGCAGTCGTGAAGGCGATCTTCGTTGTCATCCTCATGGACGGCATGTTTGCCATCTTCTATGCGGCCATCAATTTCTAGGGTTTGAGCGTGAACGGTCAGGAAAACGAAACGAGTAGTGAGAAGGAGCGGGACATCGTGCTATCGGCGCGCGACGTCACCGTCGGCTTCGGCTCGAAGATCGTGCTCGACAATCTCAACCTCGATATCTACCGCGGCGAGATCCTCGGTTTCGTCGGCGCGTCCGGTACCGGCAAGTCGGTGCTGATGCGGACGATCCTGCGCCTTCTGCCGCGCCAGTCGGGCACCATCGAAATCCTCGGCCAGAATTTCGACGAGCTGAACGAGAGCGAGCGCAACTCGCTCGACATGCGCCTCGGCGTTCTGTTCCAGCAGGGCGCGCTGTTTTCCTCGCTGACGGTGAAGGAAAACATCCAGGTGCCGATGCGCGAATATCTGGATCTGCCGAAATCGCTGATGGATGAGCTCGCACATCTGAAGATCAAGCTCGTCGGCCTTGCGGCTGACGCGGCCGACAAATATCCCTCGGAGCTTTCGGGTGGCATGATCAAGCGCGCCGCACTTGCCCGCGCCCTGGCGCTCGATCCGGATCTCGTCTTCCTGGACGAGCCGACCTCCGGCCTCGACCCGATCGGCGCCGCCGAATTCGACGACCTCATTGCCAGGCTGCGCGATACGCTGGGCCTCACCGTCTACATGGTGACCCACGATCTCGACAGCCTGTTTTCCGTCTGTGACCGTATTGCCGTGCTCGGAAAGAAGCGGGTAATGGTGGAAGGGACGATCGACGACATGCTGGCCTACGACGATCCGTGGGTTCAGTCCTATTTCAAGGGCAAACGCGCACGCTCGATCGTGCCGCAGGAAGAGACCGCCGCCGCTCGCGCCGGCAGTCACGACAGCCGCGGGAAGTGACCGGAGACGATGGAAACCAAAGCGAACTACACGATTGTCGGCATTTTCACCGTTCTGGTGATCGCAGCGGCGTTCGGCTTCGTCTACTGGATGGCGGAATACGGCCGCAGCGGCCCGATGGCCGAGCTCGTCGTGCGCATTCCGGGATCGGCAAACGGCCTCAGCGTCGGCTCGCCGGTGCGCTTCAACGGCATCCAGGTCGGCTCGGTTAAGTCGCTGTCGATCGACGCGGACGATCCGCAATATTCGCTGGCCTTTACCGAAGTGCGCGTCGATGCGCCGATCTATCCCTCGACCAAGGCGATCCTTGAAATCCAGGGACTGACGGGTGCTGCCTATATCGAAATGTCCGGCGGCAAGGTCGGCGAGGAGAATATCCTGCAGAAGTCGATCGACAGCGGCAAGCGCGCGGTCATCGTCGCCGATCAGTCGAGCGTGACGAACCTTCTGGCGACCGCCGACAAGATCCTCGATCGCGCCAACGATGCGGTCGGGCAGGTGCAGGGCTTCGTGCAGGATGCGCGCGGACCGCTGACCAAGACGCTGCAGAATGCCGAGACCTTTTCGGATGCGCTCGCCAAGAATTCCGGCAATATCGACAGCTTCCTGCAGAGTGTCGGCCAGCTTTCCGAGACCGTCCGCAACGTCTCCGGCAAGGTGGATTCGACGCTTGCCGCCGTCGAGGCGCTGGTGAAGGCTGTCGATGCCAAGAAGATCGATACAATCCTCGCCAACGCCGAAAAGGTCAGCAAGGACGTTGCCGACGCCTCGGGCGGCCTGAAGGGCGCGATCGACAAGTTCGACCAGACGGCGACGACCTTCAACGATGTCGGCAAGAAGGCGCAGACGGCGCTCGATCGCGTCGACACGCTGATTGCGCAGATCGATCCGCAGAAGCTGAAGGGCACGGTCGACGACATCTCGCAGGCGACCAAGGATGCGCGCGTTGCCGTCGCCTCGATCCGCGACGTTGCCAATACGGTTTCGTCGCATCAGAAGGACATCAACCAGACGATCCAGGACGTCTCGCAGATGGCGAACAAGCTGAACTCGGCTTCGACGCGTGTCGACGGCATCCTGATCAAGCTCGATGCGCTGCTCGGCACCGACAATTCACAATCGCTGTTTGCCGAGGCGCGCGACACACTGGAATCCTTCAAGAAGGTTGCCGACAACCTGAATGCCCGCATCGGGCCGATCGCCGACAATCTGCAAAAGTTCTCGAGCGGCGGCCTGCGCGACGTGCAGTCGCTGGTCAACGATACGCGCAGCACGGTGCAGAACCTCAACGATGCGATCAGCAATTTCGACAAGAACCCGCAGCGCCTGATCTTCGGTGGCGATACGGTGAAGCAATATGACGGCCGGACACGCCGTTGATCTGGGGAAAGCAGGGGAAGCGTAATATGGCCGTATCGCATCTGTTGGCGCGCCGTTCATTGCTGGCGAGAGCAGCCTTCGCGCTGCCGCTGGTGGCGCTGACCCTTGCCGGCTGCGGCACGGGCGCCAAGAACGACACCTATGATCTCTCGGCTGCGATGGCCGATGGAGCCGGCCCGGCCGCCAAGCGCAGCCAGATCCTGGTGCCGGAGCCGACGGCGCTGCAGGCGCTGAACAGCGAACAGATCGTGGTGCGCGTTTCGCCCTCCGAAATCCAGTATCTGGCCCGCTCGCAGTGGAGCGACAAGCTGCCCCGCATGGTGCAGTCGAAGCTGGTCGAAGCCTATGAGAATTCCGGCAAGCTCGGCGGCGTCGGCAAGCCCGGACAGGGGCTGGCGATCGACTATCAGGTCGTGACCGATATCCGCGCTTTCGAGATCGACAGCAGCAAGGGCAGCCAGGCCGTCGTCGAGATCTCCGCGAAGATCCTCAACGACCGCAACGGCTCGGTGCGTGCGCAGAAGGTATTCCGCGCCGCGGTACCGGCCGGTGGCGGAGCGGCCGATGGCATGGTCAAGGCGCTCGACCGGTCGTTCTCGGCGGTCACGACGCAGATCGTCGACTGGACGCTGCAGTCCATCTGATAGCGGATATCGGCGGCGAACGAGAAAAATTGGCTGCCGATGTCGGAACACGAGGTGTTCGCGCGTCCTTTGCTTAGCTAGAGCAAGGAGAAGCAGTATGAACAAGCTCGTCCTCACCACCTTCGACTGGGTTCCCGATCTGCCACGCGGCTATGTACGCGACATCCGCGTGCGCTGGGCGCTGGAAGAGGCGGGATTGTCTTACCGTGTCGCGGGCATACCCTTTGCCAAGCGTGAAGCGCAGCATTTCTCGCACCAGCCGTTCGGCCAGGTGCCGTGGCTGACGGACGGCGAACTCTCGATCTTCGAAAGCGGCGCGATCCTGCTCCATCTCGGCAACAAGAGCGAAGCGCTGATGCCGGGCGACGACAAAGGCCGCAGCGAGGCGCTGGAGTGGCTGTTTGCGGCGCTGAATTCGGTCGAGGCGGCAAGCCTGCCCTGGACGATCATGATCTTTTCCGGGCAGGACGGCGATACCGCGGCCTGGAAGAGCCTGGATTCCTTCCTGAAGGCGAGGCTGAAGCATATGGAGCCGGTGCTTGCAGCGCGCGAGTGGCTGGCCGGACGGTTCTCTGTCGCCGATATCCTGATGGCGGATGTGTTGCGCCTGGTCGACCGTTTCGATGGATTGGCAGCCTTTCCGGCCTGCCGTGCCTATGTAAAGCGGGCGACGGCAAGGCCGGCTTTTGCCAGGGCCTATGCGGACCAGATGGCGCATTTTGCGGCTGCCGATGTGAAGCAGCCGGCGTAGCGATCAGTTTGCGGGAACGGCGGCGGTGGCGGCCGACGGGTCGGCGGAAGCTGTTGCGGCGGCCGGAGCACCGGTCAGTGCGGCGTCCAGCATGGCGGCCATCTTGTCGTCGCGGATCGCCGCGGTCTTTTCGCCCATGACAACGCCAACGACATGGCGGCCGTCCTTGTTGACCGAGGTTACGACGTTATAGCCGGATGCATCCGTGTAGCCGGTCTTGATGCCATCGGCGCCCTGATAGCGGTACATGACATTGTTGTGGCCGCGCAGTTTCATGCCGCGAAACTGGAAACCGCGCATGGAGAACATCTTGAACTCTTCCGGATAGTCACGGATCAGCGATGCCCCGAGCGTCGCCATGTCGCGCGCCGTCGTCACCTGCTCGGGGTCGGGAAGACCCGACGGGTTTTTGAAGACGGTATTGGTCATGCCGAGCTGATGGGCCTTTGCGGTCATCAGCTTGCCGAAGGCATCTTCGGAGCCGCCGAGCTGTTCGGCGATCGCGACAGCGGCGTCATTGGCCGAGAGAACGATGATGCCTTCGACCGCCTCGCGCACGGTGACCTTGCGGCCGGCGCCTACGGCGAGCTTGAAGGGCTCCTTGCTCTCGGCATTTTCCGACATGGTGAGCTTCTGGTCCCAGCTGAGACGGCCGGCATGCATGGCCTCGAATGCCAGGTAGAGCGTCATCATCTTGGTCAGCGATGCCGGGTAGTTGAGATCGTCCTGATTGGCGCTCGCCAACACCTGGCCCGTCTGGGCGTCCATCAGGAAACTTGCCTGTCCGGCCGCGGATGTGGAGGCCAGCCCGAGGAACAGGGAAGCGGAGAACGCTGCGGAAAGAAGCAGCGGCATGGTCTTTGGCATCGAATGTGATCTCTTCAAAACGGCGGCAGCACGCTGGCAACCTGCATAGGGTCGTGACGGAGTGACGTTGTCTGGCCCGCCGGGTTGAGCAAATCTACGGCATTATGACAAGCGTGTCTTGCTTATAAGCCCGGATTTACGGCGGCCGTTTGTCTCACTTTGCCGTGAGGCGCTTTCGATACCGCATTGCGGAAATGGAAAAGGGCCGCGGATGAAGCGGCCCTTTTCTTGTACTTAACTGCGATTTCGCTTCCGTTAGGTCAGGCGGCCCGCTGCGTGGGCCAGCATGGTGTAGACCTTGCCGGTATCCGACGTCAGGTAGGACTGGGTGATCGTCCGGTCGCGGTCGCTGCGGGCAACGTCTGCGAGCAGCTTCTCGAAATCGGCGATGTAGCGGTCGACAGCGGTGCGGAATTCCGGCTCGCGGTCATACTTGCGCTTGATCTCGTCGAAGGTCTGCTGGCCCTTCAGCGTGTAGAGGCGGCGCGTGAAGACGTCGCGCTCGCCGCGCTGGTAACGGCGCCAGAGATCGACCGAGGCATCGTGATCGATGGCGCGGGCGATATCGACGGAAAGCGAGTTCAGCGATTCCACCACATGGCGCGGATTGCGGCTGTCGGCGGCGCGCTGCTGTGCCGGTGCGGCTGCTTCGGCGCGCGGTGCTGCCGGACGGGCAGGAGCCTCTTCGGCATCTTCGTCACGCGAGGCGCCACGCAGCAGATCGCTGATCCAGCCGCCGGATTCCTGGCGGGCCGGTGTTGCGGCTGCAGGAGCCGGGGCGACCGGAGCGGCGCGTTGCGGCACTGCAGCCTGAGGCGGAGCGATGGTGCCGCGCAGCGCGAAGCCATCCTCGATCTGCGGGCGGGGTGCCGGAGCCGGAGCGGGCTGCGGGGCCGGCTGGGCGGCCACGACGGGCGCCGCGACCGGAGCAGGTGCCGGCGGAGCCTGGCGCGGCGCGGGAGCCGGGGCAGGTTGTGCCGCACGCGGAGCCGGTTCGGACACTTCGAACTGCTGAACCGAGCGGCCGACGATATGCGAGATATCCTGCAGCGCCTTGATCTGTTCGGCAACGGCGCGGCGCATGGCGGCAGCGCTTTCCTTGGCTTCCTCGGGAAGGTCGAAGGCACCGCGCTTCAGCTCGCTGCGGGTCATATCGAGTTCCTTGCGGATATCGCCAGCCGAGCGGCGGATCTCTTCGGTGGCGCCGGAGAAGCGGGCGACCGCTTCCTCGACTGCTTCGCGGAGCGATTCACGCAGCTGCTGGGCAGCGCCGTCGGAGGCGCGGCCGGCTTCGCCGAGCATGCGCTCGACATCCGACAGCGACGCCGTCAGGCCACCGCGCAGGCGGTTGGCAAGCTCGCTCGAGCGGCGCTCGGCATTGCCGAAGGTGCCGTCGATGGTGGCGTTGGCTTCTTCGCCGGCCTTGACGATCGAGCTGCGCATTGCTTCGGCAGCTTCCTCGGCGCGCTTCTCGGTATCGGAGAGAACGCGGCCGATATCGGCAAAGGACGTCTGCACGCTCTGGCGCAGATTACCGCTGACCTGGTTGGACCGCTGTTCGGCACGCTCGAAGGCGCCTTCGACCATGCTGCCGAGCGAGCGCATCGTCTTTTCGATTTCTTCCGAGCGCTGCACGAGGCCGAGCGACAGGTTCTGCAACGCGCCTTCGCGTTCTTCCAGCGTCGATACCAGGTTCGACTGGGCGGCGGCGAGCAGGCCGGAGGCCTGGGTGAGCACCTTCGAATGTTCGTCGAAGCGGCCGATGATCGAGCCGACCTGGGCGAGCGTCTGGCCGGAGATATCAGAGAGACGATCGACTTTGCCTTCGAGCAGGCGGGTCGAGGCGGAGACCATTTCGGCGGCCTTGGCGGCGGAGTCCGTGAAACGCGAGGTCGTGTCGCCGAGGCGGCCGTCGACATCGGTCAGGTCCTGAGCGGCGCGGTTCATCATCAGCGCCATCGAGGCGCTGTTGTCGGAGAGGCGCTCGATCAGCGAGTTGACGTTGGCAAGCAGGCTGGTCTCGATGGCGTTGACGGCCGTCGAGGCGCTTTCCGTGCGGGCAGCGATTGCGTTGGCAAGCGCAGCGTTTTCGGCACGCAGGCGGTCGGCGCTCTGCTCGGCGGCAGCCGCGATACGGGCCGCTGCTTCCTGGCCGGTTTCGGCGTAGCGCTCGATCATCGGGCGGGCGGTCTCGTCGATCAGGCGCGACAGTTCCGAAGAACGGCCTGCCAGCATCGAGTTGAGCTCGCGGGTGCGCTCGTCCAGCGTTGCGCGGATCGAGCTGCCGCGGGCTTCGAGAGCCTTGTCGACATCGGTCAGTGAAGCATCGAGTTCGCGGGCACGGTCTTCGAGGCCGGTGCGGATTGCCGTGCCGCGTGCTTCGAGCGTGCGATCGACATCGGACATGGTGCTGGCGATCGTCTCGCTGGCGGTGGCGATCGTCGTGCGGATCGCGTCACCACGGGTCTCCAGCGACGACTGGGCGTCGGACAGAGCCTGCGAGATGGCGCTAACCTGGCCGCTGACCAGCGTTTCGGCTTCGGCGACCTTGTTGACGATGGCGTTGCCAGCTTCCGAGAAGGTCTGGGCGACGGCGGCAGCCTGACCGGCAAGGCGGTTCTGTGCCTCGGAGACGCGGCCGACGATCTGCTCGGAGCGCTCGTCCATCGAACGGGCGAATTCGCCGCTCTTGGCATCGAGCGTTTCGGTGAACTGCTGGCCGGTGCGGCCCATCAGGTCGGCGGTGCGCTGTGCTTCGGCGTCCATGCCCTGGGCTGCGTCGGCAACGGCATTGCGCAGCGTCGAGGCGAGACCAGCGGCCTTGCCTTCGATCGTCTGGTTGACGGCTTCGAGGCCCATGGTGAGTGCGCGGTCCATGGTGGAGAGGCGCTCGCCGAGACGCTCGCCGCCGCGATCCATGGTGTCGCCGAGATTGGAGGTGCGCTCGTCGATCGACGACGAGAGCGTAGCGGTGCGCTCATCGAGCGAGGACGTCAGGCGCGCCGTGCGGTCATCGAGCGACGAGGAGAGGCGGGCGGTGCGGTCATCGAGCACGGAGGAGAGATGCGTGGTGCGCTCATCCAGTGCAGTGGTCAGGTTTGCCGAGCTCGCTTCGAGCGAGGCGTTCATCTGCGAAGCGCGGACGTCGAGGCTGGCTGCGAGGCTGGAAGCCTGTGCATCGATCGAGGACGACAGGCTGCGGGCGCGCTCTTCCAGCGTCGAAGCCAGGCTCGCAGTGCGATCGTCGATTGCGCCGGTCAGCGTGTCGCTGGTGCTTTCGAGAACGGTGGTGACGCGGAAGGCGGCATCATCGCCGAGCTCGCGCAGCTGGTTGATGCTGTCGGAGAGCGTTTCGGAAAGACGCGCGCCGGCTGCATCGACCTGCTCGGCAACGCCGCCGACACCATCGCGGATGCGGTTTTCGAGTGTCGTCAGACCAGCCTCGACGCGCGAGCCGGTTTCGGCAAAGCGCTCGGTCATGCCACTGACGGAGTGGTCGAGATGGGTCGAGAAGGTCTCGGCCGTGCGGGAGATTTCGGCTGCAGCACCCTGGAAGCGTTCGGCGATCTGGCCGGCGCCCTCGCGCAGGCGCTCGTCGAGGGCGCGGGAGCTGTTGTCGATCGTCTGGCGCAGCGATGCCTCGTGATCTTCGAGCGACATTTCGAGCATGCTGGTGCTGGCGGCGACCGAAGCGCTGATCGTCGTTGCCTGTTCGGAGAGCGTGTCGCTGATCTGCGCATGGGCTTCGCCGAGAGCCAGGCTGATGGCGTTGGTACGGTCTTCGAGTGTCGAGCGGATGCGGTCATGCGCCGAGGCGAGGCCGCCTTCGATGCGTTCCGCAGCGTCGCCCGTGAGGGTCTGGAAGCGTGCTGCTGCGTCGCCGGTTGCCGCTTCGATGCGGTCGGCGGCTTCGCCTGCGAGCGACTGCATGCGGGTCGCTGCACCACCGGTGACGGCTTCGATGCGATCGGCTGCGGCACCGGTCAGCGTCTGCAGGCGGCTTGCGGCATCACCGGTCACAGCCTCGATACGGTCTGCAGCTTCACCGGTCAGCGACTGGAAGCGGGCGGCGGCGTCGCCGGTCACGGCTTCGATGCGGTCGCTGTTGCTCGAGAGCGAGGAGTGCAGGGCGGCTGCATGTTCGTTCAGCGAGCGCTCCAGGCGATCCTGGCTGTCGATATAGGCGCTGCGGATCGCTTCCGACTTGTCGGCGAAGGCGCCGGCAACGCGGGCTTCGGCACCGGCAACGGTGTCGAGCATCGCATTGGCGCGGGCTTCCAGCGCGCTGTCGAAGCGGCTCTGGCTGTCGTCGAGCGAAATGGCGAGCGCCATGGTCTTCTCGTCGAGAGCGTCGGAGAGACGATCGTGATTGGCGGAGAGCGTATCGGACAGGCGGGCGTGGTTTGCCGAAAGCGCGTCGTTCAGCGCATTGGCACGGTCGGACATGGTGCCTTCGAGGCGCTCCTGGGCGGCGTCAAGCGAAATGGCGAGCGCCATGGTGCGTTCGTCGAGCGCGTCGGCTACGCGGTCGTGGTGGCTCGATAGCGTGTTTGCGAGAGCATTGCTGCGCTCGGCCATGGCGCTGTCGATGCGCTCATGCGCGGAGTCGAGCGCCGTGGTGATCGCAGCAGCGCGCTCGGAAATGACGGTGTTGAGATCGTCGGCGCGGCCGAAGGCGGAGCTGATCTGGTCGGCACCGGCGGAAACGGCAGCAGTCAGTTCAGAGGTCGTCGTCAGCAGCGTGTCGCGGAATTCGGTCGAGCGGGCCGAGAGATTGTTATGCAGCTCGGACGTGCCGGCGGCGAGCGCCAGCGAGATTTCGCCGGTGGCGCTGTGCAGGGCCGAGGAGAGGTTTGCTGTATGCTCGGCAAGACCGGCCTGGAGACCGGATGTGCCGGCTGCCAGCGCCTGCGAGATCTCGCCCGTGGCGTTCTGCAGCGTGGTGGTAAACTCGCTGGTGCGGCCGGTGAGGTTGCCGTGGAAATCGGCCATGCCGGCGGCCAGCGCGTCGTTGACGTCGCTGGAAGCGGACTTGAGGGTCTGGTTGATTTCCTTGGTGCGGGCGGCGAGGGCCTCGGAAATTTCCTCGACCTTGCTGCCGAGCGAGCTTTCCAGCACTTCCTGGCCGGTGCCAAGTGCGGTTGCCAGCGCGAAGGACTGGTCGGTCATCGAGGCGCCAAGACGCTCGATGCTGGAATTCAGGATGCCGTCGATCGATTCCGAACCGCCTGCCAGCGTTTCGTTGATGCGGGCGAGGCTTTCCATGAGCTTGGTATCGAGCGAACCGGCGCGCTTGTCGAAGGCGGTCGCGAATTCGGCGACGCGCTCGTCGAAGGCCGTCGACATCTGCGCGACGGTGCTCTGCAGGCGCTCTTCGAAGAAGCCCGAACGCAGGTCGAGGTCCATGATCGCGTCGTCGGCGCTGGACTGCAGGCTCTGGCGGAAGCTCGCGCCACGTTCGTCGAGCGCGCTGTTGAGCTTGGCGAGAACGCCATCGAGCGAGCCGGTTATCTCGCGTTCGCTGCCGGTCAGCGTCTCGTTGATCTCGCGGGTGCGGGCGATCAGGATTTCGTTCAGCTGGCGGGCGCGGTCGTTGAGGGCAGCGTTCAGCTTCTCGGCGCTGCTGTCCATGGTGGAGGCGCGCGTCTCAAACTGGCTGAGCAGGTGTTCGCCGCGTTCGCTAAGGCTGGAGGTCAGCGTATCCAGGCGCGTGTCGAATTCATGCGCTAGCGCAAAGCCGGAGGAGGTCAGCGTCTGCAACAGCGAATCCGTCTTGGCGGCCAGCAGCGTGCCGAGCGACTGGATGGCGGCTTCCGACTTTTCGGTCAGCGTTGCAGCGCGCGTATCGATCATCGAGGCGAAGGCTTCGCCAGAGGTCGAGAGGCGGACGGCGATTTCTTCGGTCGCCAGCGACAGGTCTTCCTTCAGCTGGTCGTGAACGCCGACGATCGAGCTGCGGATGCGCTCGGCGTGATTGACGATCGCTTCGCGTTCGGAACCGAGCTCATGCACGAGACCGCGCACGCGCAATTCATTATCGGCATAGCTGCGCTCGAGCGCGTTGACTTCGGAATGAACGAGCGTTTCGAGCTCGGAAGCGCGCGCGATGGTGCGCTCGATGCCTTCATTCATTGCCGAGACTTCACGGCGCACGGCCTGGCCGACCGTCATGATGCGTTCGGAGGCAATGGTTTCCGGCTCGGCAAGGCGCAGGGCGACCTCGGCCATCGAGCGGGCAGCGTTGCGCATGTCCTGCGCACGGGAAATCATGATTGCGAAGGCGTAGAAGAGCAGGACCGGCACGATGATGCCGATGATGCCGGCGATCACGCCGGGAAGCGCCACCAGATCGGCGATCGAACGGATCTGCCAGATCTGCGGCGAATAGAGCAGGGACATCAGGCCGATGCCGCCGACGATCCACAGGAGCGAGAAGAGCGTGGCGTTGCGGATGGCTGTGCGCGTCGAGCCACCGTCGAGCGACTTCAGAAGCGTTGCCGGGGTATTGCGATTGGCGTCGTTGGCCGGCGCGAAGGCCGGGGCACGGGGGGCGGGCTGTTCTGCAGTCTTTGCGCGGCCGCGGCGGCGCTGGCTGTCGTCCTGTTCCTGCTGATTACGCGCAGATGGGTTCTCAGACACATTGGCCTCCGGGGCGTCGGGCGTTTTGCCGCTGCGAGACGGCGCTTTCTGCTGGCTGAAGTCGATCTGGAGCGCCTCGTCCAATGCCTTGAACGCCTTGTCCTCGATCGACTCGTTGTACTTGTTGTTCGCCATTCCGTTACGCCTCGTTACATCTCAGCCGGTTCAGCCGCTGATCCGGGCATCGCCGCGCCCGGACGTCAACCTTTTGCTCTGACCTTACCATCCGAGACGACGGACGGATAAGCATGTCATTTCAGAGTGGATAGCCGCTTTTTCAAACGGACGGTATCAAAACATTACCATTATCCACTTGGCCCGCAAAGGCGCGTAGCACAAACCCACTGTACCAGTATCGTAGTGACACATCCGGGCTTCGGAGACAATTAACGAAGGCTTGCTAATCACCCGCCGTTAAAGGGTTGTTAACATGATTTAACGGCAGAGCCTGTTGAAAAACCAATAATTTAGCGATGTTTAACGGATATTAACCATAGCGGGAGAATCCCGCCCTCAATGTGCCGGAATTTAACGCGATCGCCACGCTCCAACCGCACTATTGAGTTCAACCGCGGGGATAAAGACGGGAGTTTGGCACATGGCAGCAGTCAGTATCGCGTTCGAAGCGCCGGATAATTCGAAGGGGCCGTGCCCCTCCAAGGTCCGTCCGATCGACCTGGTGCATCTTGCAAAGCAGACGATGGGCGACAAGGCCCTCGAAATCGAAGTGCTCCAGATGTTTGCGCGCCAGGCGCGCGCGTGTCTCGGAGAAATCGCCTCCGGCGAGGCGAAGAAGATCGTCGCAGCCGCCCACCGGCTGAAGGGCGCGGCAAGCGCCGTCGGCGCCTTCCGGGTCTCCGAGACGGCTGAAATGCTCGAAGAGAATGCCGGCGATGCGGCATCGATGGCCGCCGTCGGCGCCGCCGTCGTCGAGGCGGAAAATTTCATCCTGAAGCTCAGCCGCTAGGAGCAGAGCATCGGTCTACAAAGCTGGACCCGCTGCGCCATTCCGAAACAGCAAGTCTGTTCGCGTGAACAGCAAGTCTGTTTTAGGGCACAGCGGGTCTTTTTGTGACCAGCGGCATGACGCAATCAAGAAAGCCTGTCGCTTTTAAGTATGGGATGAAGAGCGCGAGACGGCCGATGTTGACTGGCTCGCAGATTTGTTGGAAGAAAAATTCTGATCCTCCCTCATTAAGTTACCGGAAATCAAAATGCCCAAACTGACCATTGTCGCCTTTGACGGCACGCGCTTTGACCTCGACGTCGATCAGGGTTCGACCGTCATGGAAAATGCCGTGCGCAATTCCGTCCCGGGCATCGAAGCCGAATGCGGCGGCGCCTGCGCCTGCGCGACCTGTCATGTCTATGTCGACGAAGAGTGGGTAGAGCGCGTCGGCCCGCCGGAAGCGATGGAAGAAGACATGCTGGACTTCGCCTTCGACGTCCGGCCGAATTCGCGTCTTTCCTGTCAGATCCGCATGAAGGCCGTGCTCGACGGCCTGACGGTTCACGTTCCGGAACGCCAGGCGTAATCGACGCCACTACTGAAAATTCACTTCCATTCAGCTATATATGTGCACAATAGGCGCCGTGCCCGGCACGGCGTCTGCAGGCTGCGGGAACGTAGCATAGGCAGGATCAGCCCGGGCGTTTGCCGGGCGGGAGAAGTGACGGCATGAAGCATGTATCCATTTTCGTGCGCGCCGATTGGGATGACGAGGCCGGCGTATGGGTTGCGACCAGCAACGATATCGACGGTCTTGCAGTCGAGGCCGAGACGCTTGAGGCGCTGAGCCCGAGGGTTCTCGCGGCGATCTCCGATCTCCTGGAACTTAACGGCATCTCGTCTGATCTCGCCGAAATCCCGGTCCACATCATGGCTGAGCAACTCGCTCGCGTTCCCAATCCGAATTTCTGACGATGGTTGGCTACCTTCGGGAACTGAAGGAGCTATTGCGCAAGGCTGGCTGCGACTATGTGCGGCCGGGCAAGGGCGATCACGAAATCTGGTATAGTCCGGTTTCCAAGCGGCATTTCACCGTCGATTACGGAACCAAGTCCCGACATACGGCAAACGAGACCTTGAAACAGGCCGGTCTTCCGAAAGCTTTCTGAGAGAAGAAGTGCGTTCCAAAAAAAGCCTCGCGCGCCGGATGACGTGCGAGGCGAGGCGGGCGCATAACCATCGGACGAGGGAGGACCGTCCGCGGCTTGGAACGCGCCAGGAGAACCCAGAGACAAAAGATCAGGTCGTTCACACCTGAACTTTCGAATGTGTTCATATTAGCGCGCCTCAGTTGAGTCGCCTATCGCAAATTTTTACCATTGAGAGGCTGGGGAGGGCGTAAGTTTCGCACAGGTTTCGTTGTGCAGCTAACGATCAAACATCGTCTTTCGCCTGGAAATGCGCTAGTTTTTGCCGCCCGATGCACCGATTCGGTTGTTCAACAAACGTAGCATCCGGTTTTGAAAGTTGACCGCCTCGACCTTGTCGAAACGCGCCTGAAGTCGGTCGTGCTCATCTATACCGCGAGCTGATACATCCGATACCAACTCCTGCATGGTCTCGCAGCTGCGCTGGGCGGGCAGGCTCAGGATCTGGCGCTCCATGACGCGAGCCTGATTGCGGGCGATTTCGGCGTGGCGCTCCTCGTGGCGCTTGATGTCGCTCGAGAGCGCATCCCAGATCATCGACAGTTCCTTCGATGCGCCCTTGCGGCTGCGCCAGCGCGGCAGGATGATCTGCGTATGCACAGTCACCTTGGCGCTGCCGACGCGGCAGCGACCGTCATGCTGGACATAGGTCGCTTCGCCGCCGAAGCGGATCTTGGTGGCGCCGGGATGGCGGGCGGATGAGCCGTTGGCAGTCGGGCCGCGGGTGCTGAGCTGCTGATCGAGCTCGTCTGCGGTTTTTCCGCGGATATCGAAATAGGAATAGCTTTTCGTCGCGACCACGGCCGCCTGGGCGGAAGTGCAAAGGGCAATCGTCATGGAAAAAGCAAGGAAGAGACGCATATTACGCGATGCGGAAGGCATTCTAGACGACAACCCGTGTTGAAAGTTGGCGGAGCTTGGGGCATAGCCACCGCGAGCGCAATAGAGCGCGCCGGAATTTTTGTTTTCAATGGGATAAACGCTCATGGACGAGCTTCGGAGCAGTCGCTGGCGCCTCGCGCATGGCCGCGAATTGGAGCTCGGCGGCAAGAGCGTCATCATGGCGATCGTCAATGTGACGCCGGATTCCTTTTCCGACGGCGGACGCTATGACAGCACGGAAGCGGCGGTCGAACATGCGTTGGCGGCGATCGCCCATGGCGCCGAGATTATCGACATTGGCGGCGAGTCTACGCGGCCGGGTGCTGCGAAGGTCGATGCGGCGGAAGAGCAGCAGCGGGTGCTGCCTGTCATCGAGGCGCTTCGCGACAGGTCAGACGCGCTGATTTCCATCGATACCTACCGGGCCGAGACGGCGCGGCTTGCGCTCGAAGCGGGCGCTCATATCGTCAACGACGTCTTCGGGCTGCAGAAGGAGCCGGAGATCGCAGGCGTGATCGCCGGCGCAAAGGCTGGCGTCTGCATCATGCATACGGGGCGGGAGCGCGAGAAGCTTGCCGATGTGATTGCGGATCAGGCGCTGTTCCTCGATCAGTCGCTCGGTCTTGCGCGGCAGGCGGGTATCGGCAACGAGCAGATCGTGCTCGATCCCGGCTTCGGCTTTGCCAAGGAGACGGCGGAAGAGAATTTCGAGCTGATGGCGCGGTTTGCCGAGCTTCAGCGTTTCGGGCTGCCGCTGCTGGCCGGAACCTCGCGCAAGCGGTTTATCGGCACGGTCACCGGTCGCGATGCAGCTGACCGTGACGTCGCGACGGCGGCGAGCAGTGCGCTGCTGAGATTGGCGGGCGCTGCGGTTTTCCGCGTCCACAATGTCGCAATCAACAGGGATGCGCTGTGCGTTGCCGATGCTATGCTGGTGGCACGCCGTAATTACGAAGGACGCCGGGGCCAATGAGCACGAAATATACCATCCTGATGCAGAACTGTGCGTTCTTCGCCCGTCATGGCGTCCATGACGAGGAGGAGTTCCTCGGGCAGCGCTTCTTCGTCGATGCCGAGCTCGATGTGATCGCCGGCAAGGCGCTGGAAAGCGACTCGATCGAGGACACCGTCAATTACGGCATCGCCTTCACCGTCATCGAGGAGATCGTCGTCGGCAAGCGGCGCTATCTCATCGAGGCGCTGGCGCTCGATATCGCCAAGGGGCTCTGCGAGCGCTTCCATCAGATCACCCGTGCCAAGATCACGGTGCGCAAGCCGAGTGCGCCGGTTCCGGGCGTACTGGATTTCGTTCAGGTGAGCGTCGAACATTTTGCCCAGTGATCATTTCAGACCGGCGACGCTCGGGCTCGGCGGTAATGTCGGCGATCCCGTCGCCTCGATGGCTGCTGCCTTGCAGGCGCTCGATGCGCGCGCCGACAGCCGTGTGACCGCGGTTTCGCGCCTCTATCGCACGCCGCCATGGGGCAAGACCGATCAGTCCTTCTTTTTCAACGCCTGCGCCGCTGTCGAGACGCAGCTGACGCCGGAAGCGCTTCTGGATGTCTGTCTCGATATCGAGCGGGAGATGAAGCGCGAGCGGATCGAGCGCTGGGGACCGCGCACGCTGGATATCGATGTGCTGACTTTCGACGATGTCGAGCAGGCGGCGCCGCGGCTGGAGCTGCCGCATCCGCGGATGACGGAGCGGGGATTCGTGCTGATGCCGCTCGCGGATTTTGCCGCCGATCTCGTTGTGAAAGGCCGCAGCGTTGGGGAATGGCTGAAGGATGCCGATGTGCTGGGCATCGAGATTGCCGATGTTTCCCGCGACTGGTGGACGAAGTCCTGAAACGCAAAGCGGCGGAAAATCCGCCGCCTGGTGTGTCTGCGTGATCAGTAGGGTTTACTGAACGGAACCGACCGTCATTTCGTCGAGCTGGCGAGTCAGCGTCAGGCCGATGACCGGGATCATCCGGTCTTCCACCTTGACCGAAACCGTGACGTTCATCGTCTTGTCGTCACGGATACGGGCGATCATGGCGCCGTTGAGCTTGGAGCGGTTGAGGCCGACGACGACGGTATCGGGCGTCACCGTGCCCGAAATGACGTCCAGGCCCTTGCCTGCTGCGCCATCCAGGAACTGGCCCTTGTAGCTGTTGCCCGATTGCGTGATCGTCGCGGTCATCGGCTGCTTGAAGACGCCGACGCGGCAGGAGCCGTCGAGCTTAATGCCGGTACCGTCGGTGACCGAAGAGCCGACGAGATTGCAGGTGAACTTCGTGCCCTTGTATTTGCCGGCGACGATTTCACCCGGGCCTCTCCAGGAGCCGGCGACCGACTCGAAGAAGGCTTTGTCGCGTGTTGCGGCGGTTGCTGCCGGCGTGATTTCGGCGACCGGCGACAGGGCCACGGCGGCGAGGCCGCAGACGATAAGAAGCTTGCGCGAATACATGGAATTTCCTTGGCACACCTACCCGTTACTGCCTCGGAGTTTTGCCGAATAATGGTTAATGGTTGGTTTCCGGCCTGCCGAAATGCACTGGAAAATCGGGATTTCCGGAGCTGCTCGCATGTTGATTTCATGCCGCTACAGGCATGGAAACTATGCGTTTCCAGGCCGCTTCCGTTACGTCAGGCTCACACGCTGAGAAAAAGCGCTTTGCTGTCACTTCGGCTGGTCGCGGCCGGTCATGGACGGCGTAAGATCGCCGATGAAGTCGCCGATTCCCGGCCGCTTGAGCGCGCGGAAGGCGAGTGGACGGCAAAGGTCCATCGCAGCGATTCCGATGCGCGCCGTCATCAGGCCGTTGATAACGCCTTCGCCGAGCCTAGCCGAGAGCTTCGAGGCGAGGCCGTGGCCGAGCACCTGCTGGACGAGACTGTCGCCGACGGCGATCGAGCCTGTCACCGCGAGATGAGCAAGCACGTCGCGCATCAGCCGGATCATCCCGAGTGTGCCCGGACGGCCGCCATAGAGCTCGGCCATGGCGCGGATCAGCCGCGATGCCTCGTAGAGGACGTAGAGAAGATCGACGATGGCGCGCGGGCTGACGGCCGTGACGATCGAGACGCGCTTCGACGAATTGACGATCAGCGCCCGGGCCTGGCGGTCGAGCGGGCCGAGCAATTCGCGTTCGGCAAGGGCGACGAGATGCGGCGCGTCGATGATGTCGTTCTCGGAGGCTTTCAGCGTGGCGCGGCCCTTGGCGGTCTCGGGCTTGGCCGAGAGCATGGAGGCCAGCCGGTTGACCAGCGTGCGCGCCTTGGCGGGCCTGGTTTCCAGGATTGCGGCTTCGGCCTCCGCCTTGATCGTCTGCACTGCCGTCAGCCGCATCATCCCGGCGGTCTCGCGAATGACGATCCCGACGACAGCGAGGATGCCGACGGCGAGCGCTGTGAGCGCGGCGTAGCCGAGCCAATCGGCGCGGGAGAACAGGTCACGGATCAGGCTATCGGTCCAGAGACCGAAGGCGAGCGACAGCAGGATGCCGAAGGCGCCGCCGGCGATCTTGGCGAAGGAGAGGTGGCGCTTGCGCGGCACGGCGACCGGAAGCGGGGCGCTGTCCTTTTCCGGATTGAGGAAGGGATCGTCCTCATCCGGCGTCAGGATGACATCAGCTTCGAATGCCGAGGGTCTGCGCCGCTCCGGCGGCAGCGATGTCTCGACCGGACGCGGATCGTCCTCATAGACGAAGGCGGCGGGGGCGCGGGTCTTGCGGCCGGGATCTTCTGGAGCGGACTTGCTCATGCGAGACGGTCTCCAAACAGGAACTGCATGGCGCGATCGAGCCGGATATGCGGTACCGAGAGCTTGATACCTCCACCGGTCTCCTCGAGCTGCGGCGGGCGGAAGCGCACGACGTTCAAGTCAGGCAATTGGATATCGCGGTCTCCCGATTCAATGGCGGCAAACAGGGTTTCGGGGTCGGTGGGAAGGTCGCCCGGGAAGATCGCTGTCTTGCGCAACCCGTCGAAACGCTCGCCGCCGATGGTCTCTCCCTCGATCGGCGTGCCGACGATGACCGGCAGATCGTGGCCGTCGCGCTTGACCGTCGCTTCGCGGGTGGCGCGCACCGAGGCGAGCGCCATGACGTCGATCCCGGCACCGGCCATGCCGATGCGGTGAATGGCGCGCTCGACAAGGCGGCGCGTCAGGGCATCCAGCCGGTCGTGGCTTTCATGATGCAGGTGATCGGCCTTGGTGGCGGCGACGAGCACGCGGTCGATGCGGCGGCCGAGCAGCGAGGAGAGCAGCGAATTGGTGCCGGGACGGAAGCAGGCGAGAACGTCGCTCAGCGCCCGTTCCAGATCCTGGACGGCTTCCGGGTCGCGATTGATCGCCTGCAGCGCGTCGACGAGGACGATCTGGCGGTCGAGGCGGGCGAAATGCTCGCGGAAGAAGGGTTTGACGACCACGGACTTATAGGCCTCGTAGCGGCGCTCCATCATTGCCCAGAGAGAGCCTTTTTCCGGCTTGCCATCGGCAGGCAGGTGCAGTGGTGCGAAGGTGAGGGCGGGTGAACCGTCGAGATCGCCGGGCAGCAGGAAACGGCCGGGTGGCAGGGTCGAGAGCGACCGCTCGTCGGCCTTGCAGGCCTTCAGGTAGGCGGCGAAGGAGGAGGCGAGGTCGCGCGCCGTCATCTCGTTGGCTGCGGCGTGAATATCGGTCTGATCGGTCAGTTCCAGCCAGGTGCGGGAGAGCTCGGCGCGGATGCCGGTGCGGGCCAATGCCAGCGTATCCTCGCTGAAGGTACGGAAGTCCTTGGCGAGCAGCGGCAGGTCGAGCAGCCATTCGCCGGGGTAGTCGACGATATCGATCGACAGGCGGCCGGGCGAGAACATCCGGCTCCAGCCGCTGGCGCTCTGATAGTCGATGGTGACGCGCAATTCGGAGATGGCGCGGGTCGAATCCGGCCAGACGCGGTCCTTCACCAGCGCCCGGATGTGATCCTCGTATTGAAAACGCGGCACGCCGTCATCGGGCTGTTCCTCGAGACGCACCGCCGAGACGCGGCCGGATTGCACCGGCTCGAACAGCGGCAGGCGGCCGCCATGCAGCAGATTGTGGACCAGCGAGGAAATGAAGACGGTCTTGCCGGAACGGGAAAGGCCCGTCACGCCGAGGCGGATCGTCGGGTGAACCAGACCGCTAGCGCGGTCGGTCAGATTGTCGAAGGCGATGCGGGCATCGTCGGCGAGGGATGTCAGGCTTGGCGGCAAGGCGGGTTCCCTGATGTCATTGCTCACCCATATAGGATCGCTTGGCCGCCGGAAAAAGGATTGGCGTCAGGCGACGAGAAACTCGCGCAGTTTCCAGGCCGCCGCGGCGACATCGAAATCGAGAACGGCAAGACCGCCGGCGGGAAAGCCGTTCGGCAGCGTACGTAGCAGGGCATCGTGGCCGATCAGTGTTTCGAGCGTCTGCTCGATCGTCGGATTATGGCCGACCAGCATGACGGCGGTTGCCGTCTGCGTGCGCAGGATTTCGAGATAGACGTCAGGCGTCGTGTTGTAGAGCTCGTCGACATAGCGCAGGTCGACCGAGAGGCCCATGGCGCGATGGACGGCATCGGCCGTCTCGCGGCAGCGCCGCGCGGTCGAACTCAGGATGATGTCGGGCCGGTAACCCTTGTCGGCGGCGTGGCCGGCGACGATCTCGGCATCGCCATATCCCTTCTCGCTCAGGTCGCGGTCGAAATCGCCCTGACCGGGCTGTGGCCAGACGGCTTCAGCGTGCCGAAGCAGGTAGATTCGTGAAGGCGAAGGCAAGGTTGCGGCCATAGAAAAATCCACGTGCGAAGGAGCCTTTTCAGTAGCTGCCGGGTATTGCCGGCGTCAACCGGTGACGTGCCGGAGCGGTGCAAAAGCGCTGCACCAACACGGCTTGTTGAAGGCGGGGTGAAAAGGCGGAATCGGAATAATGATGAGAAAATAGACTGTTAGCTCAAAAATGTGACAGATTTAAAAATCTGTTTACATGTCGTATTTGGCTTGAATCGATATTAGCGCATGGGATATACACCCCGCCACATGAGATGTTCTTCAGGAGAATCGCGTTGAGTGAGAAGATCGATCTTAGCAATTACGTTCCCTCGGAAGACGAGGAGTTCATGAACGTAAACCAGCGAGCATATTTCCGGGCAAAGCTGGTCGCATGGAAAAACGACATCCTTAGAGAAGCGCGCGAGACCCTAGATCATCTCGCTGAAGAAAGCGCCAACCATCCCGACCTCGCGGACCGGGCATCTTCCGAAACAGACCGGGCCATCGAACTTCGCGCCCGCGACCGTCAGAGAAAACTGATCTCCAAGATCGACGCCGCGCTGCAGCGTATCGATGACGGCACCTACGGTTACTGCGAAGAAACCGGCGAGCCGATCGGCCTCAAGCGTCTCGACGCCCGCCCGATCGCCACGCTGTCGATCGAGGCACAGGAACGCCACGAGCGCCGCGAAAAAGTCTACCGCGACGAATAAACGCCTCACGGCAGAAAAAAATAAAGGCACCGCTTTCCGGCGGTGCCTTTTTTGTTTCGGGCCTGTGTTTCAGAGCTATTTGTCGCGATTGACACTCATTTCGCCGAAGATGCGGGCCACTTCCTTCTGCAGTTCGGCGTCGGCGCCCGTCACCGGCGCCATCTCCGGATCGCGGCGCGGCAGATTGGCCGGCTGCGGCGGGATAACCGGACGGACCGGCATGCTCTGCGCCGGCAGGATCGTCGGCACCGGCTGAACGACGCGTTCGGCGGTGAAGTTGGTGTTCATTTCCTCTTCGAGGATCCGCTGGAAATCACCCTTCGGCTGCTGCGGCGGCGCGCCGGCATCGGCGGTCACGACGGGCGTCCCCTCGGAAACGGTCGGCAGGCTCTGGGCGGCCGGTGTCGAAACCTCAGGCTCGATGCGGACCTGCTGCGGCAGCACACGGGCGCGGGCGGCGTCGAGAATATCGGCGGCGTTGCTTGCGGTTTCCGGGGCGGGTGCCATCTCGGCGCGTTCAGCCGGGCGGATCGAAATCGGCGGCTGGACGCGGGTTTCAGGGGCCGGAATGACCGGCGGCACGATGATTGCCGGGGCCGGGGCTGGCTCGGCGGCGGGAGCAGGCGTTGCTACCGGAGCGACGGCAACCGGTGCGATCGGCTGCGGGCGGCGCGGCTCGATCACCGGTGCGGGTGCCGGAACGTAAGGCTCGGGTTCGGCCTCTTCTTCTTCGAAGATTGCGACCGGCTCCGGCTTCTGTTCGGC
The DNA here is from genome assembly GCF_057808655.1 of Rhizobium sp. FG96. Taxonomy (NCBI): domain Bacteria; kingdom Pseudomonadati; phylum Pseudomonadota; class Alphaproteobacteria; order Hyphomicrobiales; family Rhizobiaceae; genus Rhizobium; species Rhizobium sp. FG96. The sequence goes on from NZ_JBMDIL010000019.1 coordinate 113,331, forward strand.
TTTCGGCTCAATTTTCGGTTCCGGACGCGGCTCAGGCCTGGGGTCGGGAACGGCGCGCAGCTGCGGGCGCTCGGCAACCGGCTGCGGCCGGAACTCGGCGACGGGGGCGGCCGGCGCTGCCGGGGCAGCAGGGCGCGGTGCGGCAACGGGCTTCGGTTCTTCGGCGCTTTCCGGCAAGATCCGGCTTTCGATGACGACGTCGCTCGGGCCGCCGATCATGATCAGGTGCTCGACATTGTCGCGGCGCACCAGCACCAGGCGGCGGCGGGCATCGACGGCGGCGGCATCCAGCACCTGCAGGCGCGGCTGGCGGTTCTTGCCGCCACGCACGAAAGGCGACGGTGCTCGGGTGCGCATCAGCCAGAGGACGCCGACCAGCACGAGGAGAGCAAGGCCAACGCCGCCGGCAGCATAGAGGAAACGGCTGCCATAGTCGGTCATTACGCTGTCTAACATGATCTCTTACTCCTCTTTACGCAGGCCGCATCATGAAGGCTTTTCAGCTCCTTAGGCAATAGGGCGCGTGCTTGTCCAGTCACGCCCCTGCGAGAAGATTGCAACAAAGGCCCGATGGCATGCGAAACTGGCGCTGTTCCTTGTGAATTCAAGCGCTCTTGCAGCGCGGCACTGTTTTTGCAAGGCCTGCAAATTGCTAAGAAGGAACGAACGCCTGATTCCTGCTTTGTCTTCCGGATACAAAGCGAAATGCCGGATCGGCGCATGCGAGGACTAGATGACGACACCGCGTCAGGCCGACGACTACAATGCCCCGATCGTGGATCGCGGAGGACGTTCAGGTACGGCCATTCGCATCATCCTGCTGGCGCTGGTGCTGATCGCCGCCGCGGCCGCCTTTGTGGTATTCAAGAATTCGCTCGATAACGAGATGGTGCTCGGTGTCCTCGGCGTTCTCGCCATGGTCGGCATCTTCTTCTTGGTCTCCTCGGTCATCGGCTTCATCGAAGTCATGCCGCAGCGCCAGTCCGACAGTCTCGCCCGCTCGTTCCTCAACAGCCACCCTGACGGTTCGCTGATCACTGACGATAAGGGCCGGATCATCTATGCCAACGGCGCCTACGGAAAGCTGACGGGCGCCCGCAAGGCGACCGAGGTGCAGACGCTGGAAGCGCTTCTGTCGCGCCACCGCGAATCCAACGAAGCGCTTTACCGTCTTTCCAATGGGTTGCGAGAGGGACGCGAGGGGCAGGAAGAGTTCCGCCTGCTGCGCGCACTCGGACCCTCGCCGAACGGCTCCGGTGCGCATTGGTACCGGCTGAAGGCGCGGACGCTGAAGACCGAGGAAAGCGGCAGCAAGCCGCTGCATATCTGGCAGATCAGTGACATTACCTCCGAGCGCGACGACCAGGAGCGCTTCTTCAAGGAATTGCAGAACGCCATCGATTATCTCGATCATGCGCCTGCCGGCTTCTTCTCGGCGGGCCGCAAGGGCGAGATCTTCTATCTCAATGCGACGCTTGCCGAGTGGTTGGGCCTCGACCTCACCAAGTTCATTCCGGGCTCGATGACGATCGGCGATCTGGTGGCGGGCGAGGGGCTGGCGCTGATCCAGTCGGTGCAGGCCGAGCCGGGCCTGAAGAAGACCGATACGCTCGATCTCGATCTGAAGAAATCCAACGGCCAGAGCCTGCCGGTGCAGATCGTTCACAGCGTCACGTCTATGCGCGATGGCGCGCCGGGCGAGAGCCGGACGATCGTGCTGCGCCGCCAGGCAGGAACGGAAAGCGAGCAATCGGCCTCGGCCGCAGCGATGCGCTTTACCCGCTTCTTCAACAATACGCCGATGGCGATCGCCTCGGTCGATGGCACCGGCCGCATCCTGCGCACCAATGCGCCGTTCCTGAAGCTGTTCTCCGGCATCGTCTCGCGCGATGACGTCGATAATGGCGCTCTGCTCGAAACCATCGTCCAGGAAAGCGACCGCGAACGCCTGCAATCCGCGCTTGCGGCGGCGAAGGACCGGCAGGGCGATATCCCGCCGATCGATTCCCGCACACCCAACGACGAGGCGCGGCACTTCCGCTTCTACGTCAACGCCGTCATCGACCAGAGCGACGAGGCGCCGGAGGAGGCTGCGATTGTCTATGCCGTCGAGGTGACCGAGCAGAAGGCGCTCGAGGCGCAGATGGCGCAGACGCAGAAGATGAATGCTGTCGGCACGCTGGCCGGCGGTATCGCCCACGACTTCAACAACGTGCTGACGGCGATCCTGCTCTCGTCCGACCATCTGTTGCTGCAGGCGCGCTCTTCGGATGCGAGCTTTGCGGATCTGATGGAAATCAAGCGCAACGCCAACCGCGCAGCCGTGCTGGTGCGTCAGTTGCTCGCTTTCTCGCGCAAGCAGACGATGCGCCCGAGCGTCTTGAACCTCACCGATGTCGTCGGCGACCTGCGCATGCTGGTCGATCGCCTGCTGTCGGGCACGCATGTAAAGCTCGACGTCGAATATGGCCGCGATCTCTGGCCGGTGAAAACCGACCTGTCGCAATTCGAGCAGGTGCTGATCAATCTCTGCGTCAATGCCCGCGACGCCATGCCCGAAGGCGGCAAGCTGACGGTGCGCACGCGCAATGTGACGGCACAGGAAGTCGCGGCCTTCAATTATTCCTATATGCCGGCCGAGGACATGGTGCTGGTCGAGGTTGCCGATACCGGCACCGGGATCGCGCCCGAGATCATGGATAAGATCTTCGAGCCGTTCTTCACCACCAAGGAAGTCGGCAAGGGTACCGGTCTTGGCCTTGCCATGGTCTATGGCATCGTCAAGCAGTCGGGCGGCTATATCCAGCCGGAATCCGAAGTCGGCAAGGGAACGACCTTCCGGGTATTCCTGCCGCGCCATATCGTCGAGCCGGCGATTGCAGCGGAAGCCGAGGCTGTCGAGGCGGGCGAAACCAGCAATGTCGTGCCGATGCCGGTTGCCGCCCAGCCGGAGCAGCCGGAGGATCTGACCGGCAGTGCCGTGATCCTGCTCGTCGAGGACGAAGAAGCGGTGCGGCGCGGCGGCAAGCGTATGCTGGAAACGCGCGGCTATACCGTGCACGAGGCCGGCTCCGGCATCGAAGCGCTCGATATTCTGGACGAGCTGGAAGGCAAGGTTGATATCGTCGTCTCCGACGTCGTCATGCCGGAAATGGATGGCCCGAGCCTGCTGCGCGAACTGCGCAAGAAATATCCGGATATGAAATTCATCTTCGTGTCGGGCTATGCCGAGGATGCCTTCGCCCGAAACTTGCCGGAGGGCTCGAAGTTCGGCTTCCTGCCGAAGCCATTCTCGCTGAAGCAGCTGGCCGTCGTCGTCAAGGAAACGCTCGACCAGAACTGAACGGGAGGCGCTGCCGCCTCCCGCAAGACTTTTTTCTGATCAGGCTTCCAGCGCCACGGCGATCTCTGCCGCCAGACGCGCATTGTTTTCCACCAGCGCGATATTGGTCTTCAGGCTCTGGCCATCGGTCAGGTCGAAGATCGTGCTGAGCAGGTAGGGCGTGACGGCCTTGCCAGTGATCTCGTCACGCTCGGCGCTGTCGAGGGCGCGCTCGATATAGATTTCCATCTCCTCGCGCGGGATTTCGTCGGCTTCCGGAACCGGATTGGCGATCAGCATGCCGCCGTCGATGCCGAGCTGTTCGCGGGTCGCCTGGAAATTGGCGATCGCGGCCGGGCTGTTCAGCGTCAGCGGGCTCTTCAGGCCCGATGCGCGCGACCAGAAAGCCGGGAATTCTTCGCTCTCGTAGGTGACAACAGGGACGCCCGAGGTTTCCAGCACTTCCAACGTCTTCGGGATATCGAGGATCGCCTTGGCGCCGGCGCAGACGACGATGACGCCGGTGCGGGCGAGTTCCTGCAGGTCGGCCGAAATATCGAAGCTTTCCTCAGCGCCGCGGTGAACGCCGCCGATGCCGCCTGTCGCAAAGACCTTGATGCCGGCACGCGCCGCGGCAATCATCGTTGCGGCAACCGTCGTCGCACCGGTGCGGCGCTCGGCGATCGAGAAAGCGAGGTCGGCGCGCGACACCTTCATCACGTCCTTTTCCTTGGCGAGCCTTTCGAGCTCCTCCGGCTCCAGGCCGATATGCAGCACACCGTGCATGACGGCGATCGTGGCAGGGATAGCGCCCTGTTCGCGGATGATCGCCTCGACGCTGCGGGCCATCTCGATGTTGCCGGGGTAGGGCATGCCATGGGTGATGATGGTCGATTCCAGCGCTACCAGCGGGGCGCCGCGCTGCTTGGCGGCGGCAACTTCCTTCGAATAGGCAATCGGCAGCTGAGGGGAGATCGGTTTCGTCATTGTCTTTTCCAGTTCATCGATAAGCGCGCTTCAATGCAGAATTCTGGCGGCCGGAACAAGTGCCAGCGTGTCGCGGAGCAGTTCCGGCGTCAGATTTTCACTGACAGCAAGCGGTGACCGCACGGTGACAGCGGCGGCGGCGGCGCCATGGCGCACGGCCTCTTCCAGCGGCAATCCCTGCATGATGGCGGAAAGCACGCCGGCTGCAAGGGAATCTCCGGCACCCGTGACATCGGCCACCGTTTCGATCGACGGCGGCTGCAGGGCAATCGCGCCGCCGCCTGCAAAGGCGATCAGCTCGCGCTGGCCCCGGGTGACGATGCCGCCCTTTAGGCCGATGTCACCGAGCAGAGATGCCCATTCAGCAGCATTCTCGGGCCGCTGTCCGGCAAGGGCGGCAGCTTCCGCCTCGTTGAGGAACAGATAATCGATACCTCCGGCCGATGGCTTCAGCTTGACGACCTTGGCCGGTGAGATGGCGATCGCGGCAACTGGCTTGCCGAGGCTGTTGGCGCGGGCGACGATCGCGGTGATCGTGTCCTCCGGCAGGTTGGCATCGAAGAGGATCATATCCGTCGCCGCAAATGCATCGCGCACCCAGCGGATCGCCAGGCGGCGGGGAACGAAGAGGCGGTAGAGATCCATGTCGGCGAGTGCAATGACGAGATTGCCGTCGCGCTCGAGGATCGCGGTATAGCTCGGCGTCTTGCGGTCGAGGAAGACGAAGGGGCGGTCGTTGATCCCGGCGGCATAGGCCGCCTCGGTGACCATCTCGCCGGTCGGGTCACCGCCGCGCGGCGAGATCATCGTGACGTCGAAGCCGAGGCGGGCGAGGTTGCGAGCGGCATTGAAGCCGCCGCCGCCGGCTTCCTCGAACCAGCTGCCGGGATTGCTGGAACCCGGCGCGGTCTCGCCGGAAATGCGGCCGCGGCGATCGACATGAGCGCCGCCGAGAACGAGAATCTTGCGCTTCACCGCGATGCTCCAGCTGCTCTTGTTTTAGCGAATCGTGCCTGCGGAAAATTCTCCGGCTGCCGATGCCTGGGCGCTCTAAGCCCTTGCTTTACATCGATAAAACAAAAGTAGAACACGTACTGATTTACCTTTTTCTTTCAACCGCTTGAACGCCTCTTGCGAAATGAGAACAAATCACGTACAAAATCGGCATCGGCGGCGACATTGCTAGAGCGGCTTCAATAACCTAAAGGTGGATCGAATGTCACAGAATACATTGCGGCTTGTAGAGGACAAATCGGTGGACAAAAGCAAGGCACTTGAAGCGGCACTCTCTCAGATCGAGCGGTCGTTCGGCAAGGGCTCGATCATGAAACTCGGCGCGAAGGACAGCGTCATCGAGGTCGAAACCGTATCGACGGGTTCTCTCAGCCTCGATATCGCGCTCGGCATCGGCGGTCTCCCGAAGGGTCGTATCATCGAAATTTATGGACCGGAAAGCTCCGGTAAGACGACGCTGGCGCTGCAGACGATCGCGGAAGCCCAGAAGAAGGGCGGCATCTGCGCCTTCGTCGACGCCGAACACGCGCTGGACCCGGTCTATGCACGCAAGCTCGGCGTCGATCTGCAGAACCTCTTGATCTCGCAGCCCGATACCGGTGAGCAGGCGCTCGAAATCACCGACACGCTGGTTCGCTCCGGCGCCGTCGACGTTCTCGTTGTCGACTCGGTCGCAGCGCTGACGCCGCGTGCCGAAATCGAAGGCGAAATGGGCGACAGCCTGCCGGGTCTTCAGGCCCGCCTGATGAGCCAGGCGCTGCGCAAGCTGACGGCCTCGATCTCGAAGTCGAACTGCATGGTGATCTTCATCAACCAGATCCGCATGAAGATCGGCGTCATGTTCGGTTCGCCTGAGACGACGACGGGCGGTAACGCGCTGAAGTTCTACGCCTCGGTTCGCCTCGACATCCGCCGTATCGGCGCGGTCAAGGAGCGCGAAGAGGTGATCGGCAACCAGACCCGCGTCAAGGTCGTCAAGAACAAGATGGCGCCTCCCTTCAAGCAGGTCGAATTCGATATCATGTATGGCGAAGGCGTTTCCAAGACCGGCGAGCTCGTCGATCTCGGCGTCAAGGCCGGCATCGTCGAGAAGTCGGGCGCCTGGTTCTCCTATAACAGCCAGCGTCTCGGCCAGGGCCGTGAGAACGCCAAGATCTTCCTGCGCGACAATCCGGATGTTGCCCGCGAGATCGAGACGTCGCTGCGCCAGAATGCCGGCCTGATCGCCGACCGCATTCTGCAGAACGGCGGACCCGATGCCAACGACAGCGACGGTGACGGCGAACCCTGATCCTTTCCTGACAATTTGAGTGCCAGCCGGCCGCATTCGAGACCCGAATGCGGCCGGTTTCGTTTGCGGATGCCTGTGTGCTCTAAGCTGTCTGACGTTTGCCTGCTGGACAGTGGTTAATGCGGGCGATAAAAGCCACTGGATTTAAAGTTTTGACCTGCCGTGGGCAGCATTGAAGGGCATAGCATGAGCGGTGTGAATGATATCCGGTCGACCTTCCTCGACTATTTCAAGACCAACGGCCACGAAGTCGTGCCGTCGAGCCCGCTCGTGCCGCGCAACGACCCGACACTGATGTTCACCAATGCCGGTATGGTGCAGTTCAAGAACGTCTTTACCGGTCTTGAGAAGCGTCCCTATTCGACGGCGGCGACGGCGCAGAAATGCGTGCGCGCCGGCGGCAAGCATAACGACCTTGATAATGTCGGCTATACTGCCCGCCATCACACCTTCTTCGAGATGCTCGGCAACTTCTCCTTCGGCGATTATTTCAAGGAACGGGCGATCGAGCTTGCATGGAACCTGATCACCAAGGAATTCGGCATCGATGCCAAGCGCCTGCTGGTGACCGTCTATCACACCGACGACGAGGCTTTCGGCCTGTGGAAGAAGGTCGCCGGTCTTTCTGACGACCGGATCATCCGTATTCCGACCAGCGACAATTTCTGGGCGATGGGCGATACCGGCCCGTGCGGTCCGTGCTCGGAGATTTTCTACGATCACGGCGATCATATCTGGGGCGGCCCTCCCGGCTCGCCGGAAGAAGATGGCGACCGGTTCATCGAGATCTGGAACCTCGTCTTCATGCAATACGAGCAGATCACCAAGGAAGAGCGCGTCGACCTGCCGCGCCCGTCGATCGATACCGGCATGGGCCTTGAGCGTGTTGCGGCGCTGCTGCAGGGCAAGCATGACAATTACGACATCGACCTGTTCCGGGCGCTGATCGAAGCCTCGGAAGAGGCGACCGGCGTCAAGGCCGAAGGTGACCAGCGCGCCAGCCATCGCGTCATCGCCGACCATCTGCGGTCCTCCGCTTTCCTGATCGCCGACGGCGTTCTGCCGTCAGCAGAAGGCCGTGGCTATGTGCTTCGACGCATCATGCGCCGCGCCATGCGCCATGCCGAATTGCTTGGCGCCCGCGAACCGCTGATGTGGAAGCTGCTGCCGGCGCTGATCCAGCAGATGGGCCGCGCCTATCCGGAGCTGGTGCGCGCCGAAGCGCTGATCACCGAGACCCTGAAGCTTGAGGAAACCAAGTTCCGCACCACCTTGAAGCGCGGCCTGTCGCTGCTTTCGGATGCGACAACGACGCTCGGCAAGGGTGACATGCTCGACGGCGAGACCGCCTTCAAGCTTTACGATACCTACGGCTTCCCGCTCGACCTGACGCAGGACGCGTTGCGCGCCCGCGAAATCAGCGTCGATCTCAGCGGCTTCACCGATGCCATGGAGCGCCAGAAGGCTGAGGCCCGTTCGCATTGGGCCGGCTCCGGCGACAAGGCGACCGAAACCATCTGGTTCGAGCTGCGCGAAAAGCATGGCGCAAGCGAGTTTCTCGGCTATGCCACGGAGAGCGCCGAAGGCGTCGTCCAGGCGATCGTCAAGGACGGTGCTGCCGTTGCTCAGGCTGCCAGCGGTGACAAAGTGCAGATCGTCGTAAACCAGACGCCGTTCTACGGCGAGTCCGGCGGCCAGGTCGGCGACGCCGGCGTCATTTCGTCCGATAATGCCAAGATCGAGATCACCGATACGCAGAAGCGCGGCGAAGGTCTGTTCGTGCATATCGGCACGGTCGTCGAAGGCACGATCAAGGCCGGCGATGCCGTGGCTTTGACGGTCGATCATGGCCGCCGCTCGCAGATCCGCGCCAACCATTCGGCCACGCATCTGCTGCACGAGGCGCTGCGCGAGGTGTTGGGTACCCACGTAGCCCAGAAGGGTTCGCTGGTCACACCCGACCGCCTCCGCTTCGACGTGTCGCATCCCAAGCCGATGTCGGCGGACGAGCTCAAGGTGGTCGAGGACATGGCCAACGAGATCATTCTGCAGAACGCAGCGGTCACGACCCGTCTGATGAGCGTCGACGACGCCCGTGCCGAAGGCGCGATGGCGCTGTTCGGCGAGAAGTATGGCGACGAGGTGCGGGTGGTTGCCATGGGGCAGGGCCTGCACGGAGCCAAGGCCGGAAAGCCCTATTCCATCGAACTGTGCGGCGGCACGCACGTGTCTGCGACCGGTGATATCGGGCTGGTGCGCATTCTCGGCGACAGTGCCGTCAGCTCGGGCGTGCGCCGTCTCGAGGCGGTTACCGGTGAAGCGGCCCGTATCTATCTCGCTGAGCAGGACGACCGCGTGAAGACGCTGGCGTCTGCCCTCAAGGTGCAGGCCGGCGATGTGGTTTCGCGCGTCGAAGCGCTGATGGACGAGCGCCGCAAGCTGGAGCGCGAATTGGCCGATGCCAAGCGTAAGCTGGCGATGGGCGGCGGCCAGGGCGGTTCCGCCGATGAGGCGGCTCGCGAGATCGCAGGCGTCAAGTTCCTCGGCAAGACTATTACCGGGGTCGATCCCAAGGATCTGAAGGGCATTGCCGACGACGGCAAGGCGAGCCTCGGTTCGGGCGTCGTGACGCTGATCGGCGTCTCGGAAGACGGCAAGGCGAGCGCCGTTGTTGCCGTTACCGAAGATCTGGTCGGCCGCTTCAGCGCCGTCGATCTCGTCCGCATCGCCTCTGCCGCGCTCGGCGGCAAGGGCGGCGGTGGGCGTCCTGACATGGCGCAGGCCGGCGGTCCGGATGGATCGAAGGCCGACGAGGCGATCGAGGCTGTTGCCGCAGCACTCGCCGGCTGATCGATAAAGGCCCGGAGGGCAGGAGGTTCTCGATGAAGGTCCACCGCTCTCCGGCCAAGATGATCGGTCTCGCCTTTCTCTCGCTGCTCATGACAGCGCTCGCGCTTTTTGTCGGGTTCACCGGCTATCAAAAGGAAGGCGCGGGCGGCTTTCCTGTTTTCATTGGCATTATCGGTGGCCTGTTTTTCCTGATCGCCTTCATCGCGATCGCCTGGAAGGCCTTCGATCGCCGCCCGGTTCTGGATTTTTCCGACGAGGGCCTGCTGGCAACCGAGGTTGCGCCCGAGCGCATTGCCTGGCGCGATCTACTGGCGGTGCGCGTCTTCCAGCTTCACAAGCAGCGTTTCATCGAACTTCAGGTGACACCGCAGGCGTCCGCCGCTTTGACACTTTCGCGCATGGTGCGGCTGAACAATCGTGCGCTTGGAAAATCCAACGACTATCTGACGCTCTCGACAAGCGGCCTCGACCGTTCCGTCGAGGAGATATTCTCGCTGATCCAGCAGCGGGCAGAGGCGGCGCGCCAGAGCTGAGCGCGCCGCAATCCGTTTCAGTTCCTCGATTGCAGAGCGAGGCGGCAGGCGAGCCCGGTGAAGACCGCCGCCAGCGCATATTGCGGCAGCCGCGGAAACCGGCGCATCGCCCTGAGGCGATTGCGTATCTGGCTTCCGAGCAGGATCACCGCGCCGTTCACCGCGAAGCCGATGATGTTGAGGATGCTTGCGAGTGCGAGCATCTGGCTCGCCATCGAACCGGCATTCGGCTGGATGAACTGCGGAAAGAGGGCGAGCACGAAGAGCGCCATCTTCGGATTGAGCAGGTTTGTCGCGAGACCCGTCGTGAAGATGCGGATGCCTGATATCCTTTGTACCGTTGACGTGGGCTCGAAGGCGGTCGCCTGCGAGCGGATCGTCCTGTAGGCGAGGTAGAGCAGGTAGGCGCAGCCTGCCCAGCGGACCGCCTCATAGGCGGCGGGGACGGTGACGAAGAGCTGCGACAGGCCAAAGGCAGCCGCGAGCGCGTGGCAATAGGTGCCGGCGGCGATTCCGGCATAGGTCAGGAAGCCTGCGGCGCGGCCCTGGCTGATGCTGCGCGAGGCGATCAGCAGCATGTCGGGTCCGGGCGTCGCGGTCAGCACCAGGGCTGCAGCGGCAAAGAGCATGAGTGTTGAAAAATCCGGCATTGTGAAATCCTCTTGGGTTCGAGCCGGAATTCCGGTCTATCAAGATTCGCGGGCCGCGCAAGTCCGCAGGATTTGTCAAATCGGGCTGTGCTTTCCTGCAGTCGATCGATTTGCATGAGGTTTGACATGAACGGGCAAACGGCTTGGTCTCTCTATGAAAACCGCCTCCAGCGGGTTTCGGCCTATATCTACGACCACCTCGATGAGGAGCTGGATATGGCGCGGCTGGCCGAGATTGCCTGCATGTCGAGCTATCACTGGCACAGGATCTATCGCGCGGTTCATGGCGAGACGCTGGCGGCCACCGTCAAGCGGCTGCGCCTGCATCGCGCGGCGGGCGATATCGTCCGCACCGATCTTGATATCAGCGAGATTGCGAAGCGATCCGGCTATCCCAATCTCCAGTCTTTCAACCGGATCTTCAAATCGGTCTATGGCATGCCGCCGGCACGCTACCGGAAAGAGGGAAGCCACACAGTCTTCCAACCTCCGCTGCCAGGAAAGGCAACAGCCATGTTTGACGTGACCTTGAAGACCATCGAGCCGATCGACCTGATCGGCGTGCCGCATCGCGGCTCCTACATGCAGATCGGCAAGGCCTTCGAGACGCTGTTAGGAACGCTGCATGCCCGGGGGCTGGCGAAACCCGACATGCGGATGATCGGCGTCTATTTCGATGATCCCGATATCGTTCCGGCCGACGAGCTGCGTTCGATCGCCTGCGTTGCCGGCGGCGCGGATATCGCAGCCGATCCGCCGTTCGAGCGCCGGCGGATCGATGGCGGCGAATATGCGGTTCTGCGCCACAAGGGACCCTATGCCGATATGCACAGGGCTTATCAGTGGCTCTATGGCGAGTGGCTGCCGGTTTCCGGCCGGCAGCTGCGCGATGCCCTGATGTTCGAGGATTATCTCAACAATCCGCGCGATACGGCGCCGACCGGATTGCTGACGGATATCTACATGCCGCTAGTATGAGGCGGCCTGCGGCATGCCCTTCAACGCTTCGTCGTCGATTGCGGCGGCGCGTTTGTAGGCCTCACGGCTGGTGACGCGGCCGAGATAATCGGCAAAGGCCGGCCGCTTTTCGATGGAGCCGAAATTCAAGCCCCAGCTGACATGCGAGCCGACATAGACATCGGCGGCGGTGAAGCGGTCGCCGGCGATATAGGGCGTCTCGGTCACTGCTTTTTCGAGCGTGTCCATGACATCGCCGAAGCTGCCATATCCGACGCTGCGGGCCTTGTCGGCGGGGGTGACGACGCCGAGCATGCGGATGGTGACGACCGATTCCAGCGGGCCTGCGGCAAAGAACATCCAGCGGTAATAGGAGCCGCGCTCTTGCGGGCGCGGCGCCAGTTCGTTCTCAGGGAAGGTATCGGCGAGGAAAGCGCAGATCGCGGCGCATTCGGTGACGACAGTGCCGTTATGGCGGATCGCCGGCACCTTGCCCATCGGGTTGACCGAGAGATAATCCTCGCCCTTCATTGTGCCGCCGAAGGTCAGGATTTCGGTGCGGTAGGGAACACCTGTTTCCTCCAGCATCCAGCGGGCAATGCGCCCGCGCGACATCGGGTTCGTGTAGAATACCAGCTCTTCTGTCATGACCTCTCCTTCTCCATTGTCGATATCTGGCGCAGGCCAGCGATGCGGCAATGTCTAGAGGAGGCTGCTGCCAGATTCTGTCAGCAGTCAGAGCTGCTTGCGGTATTGGATGAAGCCGGAGCGCTCGGCGATCTGGTCGTAGAGGCGGCGTGCCCGCTCGTTGCTCTCGTGCGTCATCCAGTAGAGCCGGCCGGCGCCATTCTCGCGCGCCAAATCGGCGACACGCTCGATCAGTGCGGCGCCGGTGCCAAGCCCGCGCTGGTCTGCCTCGACATAGAGATCCTGCAGGTAGCAGGTCCATTTCGGCAGCCATGTCGAGCGATGGAAGATCGCGTGGACGATACCCTTCAGCGTGCCGTCATCGTCAAAGGCGCCGAAGGCATGCATCGGCTCGTTTGCGGCGTGGAAGCGCGCCCAGGTGAGATCGGTGGTCTCAGGCGGAATGACGACTTCGTAGAAACTCTGATAGCCCTTCCACAGCGGCTCCCATGCAGCGCGGTCGGAAAGCGTGAGCAGGCGGATCGTCGTCATGTGCTGTTCCCTTGTTGTTGAAATGAAAACGGCGGGAAGATCCCGCCGTTCTGCTGTTTGCTATTGCTGGCCGCCTCAGGCGCCCATGGCCTTCTGCAGGTTCTCGTCGATCTTGTCGAGGAAGGCAGTGGTGGAGAGCCAGGGCTGATCCGGGCCGATCAGCAGCGCCAGGTCTTTGGTCATGAAGCCGGCTTCGACGGTGTCGACGCAGACCTTTTCCAGCGTCGAGGCGAACTTTGCGAGTTCGGCGTTGTCGTCGAGCTTGGCGCGGTGTGCGAGGCCGCGGGTCCAGGCGAAGATCGAGGCGATCGAGTTCGTCGAGGTTTCCTGACCCTTCTGGTGCTGGCGGTAGTGGCGGGTAACCGTGCCGTGAGCGGCTTCGGCTTCGACCGTCTTGCCATCCGGCGTGAGGAGAACCGAGGTCATCAGGCCGAGCGAACCGAAGCCCTGGGCAACCGTGTCGGACTGGACGTCGCCGTCGTAGTTCTTGCAGGCCCAGACGTAGCCGCCGGACCACTTCAGAGCCGAAGCGACCATGTCGTCGATCAGGCGGTGTTCGTAGGTGATGCCGAGTTCCTTGAACTGATCCTGGAATTCAGCTTCGTAGACTTCCTGGAAGATGTCCTTGAAGCGGCCGTCATAGGCCTTCAGGATGGTGTTCTTGGTCGACAGGTAGACCGGCCACTTGCGCATCAGGCCGTACATCATCGAGGCGCGGGCGAATTCGCGGATCGACTCGTCGAGGTTGTACATCGCCATGGCAACGCCGGAACCGGGGGCGTCGAAGACGTCCTTCTCGATGACAGTGCCGTCTTCGCCGACGAACTTGATGGTCAGCTTGCCCTTGCCCGGGAATTTGAAGTCGGTGGCGCGGTACTGGTCGCCGAAAGCGTGACGGCCGACGACGATCGGCTTGGTCCAGCCCGGAACGAGGCGCGGAACGTTCTGGCAGATGATCGGCTCGCGGAAGATGACGCCGCCGAGGATGTTGCGGATCGTGCCGTTCGGGCTCTTCCACATCTGCTTGAGGTTGAATTCCTTGACGCGGTCTTCGTCCGGGGTGATCGTCGCGCACTTGATGCCGACGCCGTGCTTCTTAATGGCGTTGGCGGCGTCAACGGTGACCTGGTCGTTGGTGGCGTCGCGGTTTTCGACAGAGAGGTCGAAATAGTCGATTTCGAGGTCGAGATACGGATGGATCAGCTTGTCCTTGATAAGCTGCCAGATGATGCGCGTCATTTCATCGCCGTCGAGATCGGCGACGGGGTTAGCGACCTTGATCTTTTTCATGTATCTGCCTCGTAAGCTTGATGGGGACTGGGTCCCGTGGCGGGTGATTTCTAAAATCCCGAGGGCTATAGCATTGTGTGCCCGGAACGCAAAGCCGCAAGCGCCCCCGAAAGCGGATTTTGGGCCCCATTGCCAAGCGCGCGAATTCGGCTAGTGTCCGCGGCAATTGCTTCGTTAACGGACATTTCATCATGAAGACGATTGCCTTGCTGATCGCCGGTTTGGCCGGCCTGCCGACGCTCGCAACTGCCGCCGATATTCCGGCGCCGGTTCAGGAAATCATGGACGCGACGGTCAACAACTGGTCGGGCGACGACATCGAGTGGGTCGACATTTTCGATGCGGCAAAACTCGACAAGCTCTACAGCAAGGATTTCGCCGCGAAGTATCGCGAAGCGGCCAAACATCCGGCCGTCGACGACGGCATTTCGCCCTTCGATTACGATGTGATCATCAATGGCCAGGACGCTTGCCCGCTCGAGGATCTGAAGCTGACGCCGCAGAAGACGGCCGAGGGCGAGGACGAAGTCGTCGTCTCGTTCCGGAAGATGGGCTGCGCCGATGGCGACGAGGCGAAGGCGGTCTCGACCGTGCGTTTCGAGATGGTGACCGAGGACGGCAAGCCTGTCGTCGATGACATCATGCTGCAGGATGACGAAACCAAGGAGACGAGCTCACTAAAATCGACGATGGACGAGATCGCCAAACAGTAGGCGCCGTCAGCCGTTTGATTTTGGCCTTTGCGGCGGTATGTCCGGGTAGCGCATCTTTCGAGATTCCGGTGCGTGAGGGCTTATCTGTTGTTTTCGGGTTTCGATCTTCGCGACTGGTTGCTTGCCAACGATCCGGCGCTGTCGCGCTTGCGGATCGCATCGCGCGTGACGCTGACGATCGTCATCTCCTTCGCGATCCTGTTTGCCATCCATCTCTTCGCCGTGCCGCTGCCGACGGCGTCCTACGGTCTCGGTATCCTGCTCTCGATCGAGGGCGGGGTTGCCGTGCGCGACAAGGGCAATGCGCAGCAGCTGGTCACCCGGCTGCTTGGCTGCGTCGCCAGTCTGGTGGTGGTCGGGGTCGCGGCGGCGCTGGAGGGCCACCGGGTTCTCTCGGACCTTGCCTTTCTCGTCGTGATCTTCCTGGCGGCGTCCGCCCGCGTCTTTGGGGCGCGCGGCTTTGCGATCGGCATGTTCGCCTTCACCTCCTATTTCATGGGCGCCTATTTCCAGCCTGATATTGCGGAACTGCCGCTGGTGGCGGTCGGCCCCGTCGTTGCGGCGCTGACGGGGCATGTCATGCGCGTCATGGTCATGCCCGAGGATTGGCGCCGCGACCTTCTGCGATCGCTGGAGAGCGTGCAGGGCAGGGTGAACCAGATCCTGTTCAAGCTCGCGGCCCTCGCATCCGAAGGGAAAGTCGCCGAGCATGATCGCCGGGAACTGCGGGTGCTGGAGGAACGGCTGAAGGAAGTCGTGCTGATGGCCGAAAGCTTCATTCCGCGCCCGGCCGGCGGCGTGTTCGACAAGGGCGGCGATCCGGCAGCGGAACTGGCGATCCGGCTCTTTGATCTGCACCTTGCCGCCGAAAGCGCCATCGTTCTCAGCCTGCAGAGTGTTCCGGATTTCGCTCTCGTCCATGCCATTATCGAGGGCCGGCACAGAGAGCTCGATGAGGACAGGGACGCGTCACCGGATGCGGCGGCTGAAACGCGCCGGGCGCTCTTCTGGCTCGGCGAAACCAAATGTCACCTGGGGGAGACAATTGCGCAGGCGCGGCTGACGGATTTTGTCGGCATGCTGCCCGCCGAGGACAAGCCTGATGTCGCCAGGATCGATTTCTCGCTCAATAATCCACAGATCAAGTCGACGTTGCAGATCACGCTTGCGGCGGCGCTGGCGATGAGCGTTGGGCTGGCGCTGTCGCGCGAACGGTGGTTCTGGGCCGTGCTGGCCTCCTTCCTGGTTTTCACCAACACCAATTCGCGCGGCGATACCGCAATGAAGGCGCTGCAGCGATCGCTCGGCACGCTGTTCGGCATTGCGATCGGCCTCGGCCTCGCGACGCTGATCGGCAGCGAGGATGCGATCGGCATCCCCGTCGCCATCGTCTGCATCTTCCTCGCCTTCTACTTCCTGCAGATTTCCTATGCGACGATGACCTTCTTCATCTCGATCGTGCTCTGCCTTGTCTACGGGATGACCGGAGCGCTGACCGTCGATCTCCTGGCGCTGCGCTTCGAGGAGACGCTGATCGGCGCGATTGCCGGGACGGCGGTTGCCTTTCTCGTCTTCCCGGCGCGCACCCGCGGCGCGCTCGATGCGGCCCTCCGGAAATGGTTCGATGCACTCGACGCGCTGCTTGCCGCCACCGTGGACGGGAAGCCGCGCTATGAGCTGATCGGCCTGTCGCAGACGCTCGATGCCGCCTATCGCGATGTCACGGTTGCCGCGCGACCACTCGGCTCCACCTGGTCTGTCGTCACGCGGCCGGGACCCATCCGCCAGACGCTGGCGATCTTCCTGTCGGGGACCTACTGGGCGCGGATCGTCGCGAGTTCGCTTGGTGGCAATATGGGCGCTGAGGACCACGAACAGATCGTTGCTGCGCTGAGACAGGCGCGGGCGCGGATCGCCGAGATCGCGCCGCGTGCGTCCGAGTGCTTCTTCATCGAGCGGCAGTCGCCGTCATCCGCGGCGCGCAATCTGCCGATCTCGGCTCAGGGTTCGCGGCTGGGCGTCGAGATGATCGGCGGAGTGCTCGATCGGCTCTATCCGGCGGCATAAGCCTTGCCGTTTGCCGCCAGCGGGGCTATTCCGGCTCGAAAGCAAGGACGGCGCATATGGCAGGTACAAACAGCGAGCGGGAACTTCTGACCGAGGGACCGGCGATCATTCTGGTCGAACCGCAGATGGGCGAGAATATCGGCATGGTGGCGCGCGCCATGGCGAATTTCGGCCTTTCCGAGCTCCGGCTCGTCAATCCGCGCGACGGCTGGCCGAACGAGCGGGCGCAGGCAACGGCGTCCAAGGCCGATCACGTCATCGAGGCGGCCAAGGTTTACGACACGCTGGAAGAGGCTATTGCCGACCTCAATTTCGTCTATGCGACGACGGCGCGCGAACGCGACGGTTTCAAGCCGGTACGCTCTCCGGTCGTTGCGGCGGAGACGTTGCGGACGAAATTTCGGGCAGGCGAGGGCACCGGCATCCTCTTCGGCCGCGAGCGCTGGGGCCTCACCAATGAGGAAGTGGCGCTGGCCGACGAGATCGTCACCTTCCCGGTCAATCCCGCCTTTGCCTCGCTGAACATCGCCCAGGCGGTGCTGCTGATGTCCTATGAGTGGATGAAGTCGGGCATGGAAGATCTCTCCGCCGTGCCGTTCCAGGCCATGGAGCAGACGCAGTCGACCAAGGAGCAGCTGTTCGGTTTCTTCGACCAGCTCGAGGAGGCGCTGGAAGCGCGTAATTATTTCCATCCGCCCGCGAAAAAGCCCAAAATGGTGGACAACCTCCGGGCCGTCCTTTCCCGCCGCGCTTTCACGGAACAGGAAATCAGCGTGCTGCGCGGCGTGGTCTCCTCCCTCGACCGTTTCTCGCGGCAATATCCGCGCGGAAGCCGGTCTCCCGCAGTTGCCAAGGAACAGCCGAAAGATGACGTCAGCGGCGAATGAGCTGAAACCGGTCCTGGTCTTCGATTCCGGTATCGGGGGCCTGACCGTGCTGCGCGAGGCGCGCGTGCTGATGCCCGAGCGCGGCTTCATCTATGTCGCAGACGATGCCGGGTTTCCCTATGGCGGCTGGGAAGAGCAGGCGCTGAAGGAGCGCGTCATCGCGCTCTTCGGCAGACTGCTGAACGACTATGACCCCGAAGTCTGCATCATCGCCTGCAACACCGCCTTCACGCTTGTCGGCGCCGATCTCAGGGCTGCCTTTCCGCAGATGACCTTTGTCGGCACCGTGCCGGCGATCAAGCCTGCGGCCGAGCGGACCCGCTCGGGGCTCGTTTCGGTTCTGGCGACGCCCGGCACCGTCAAGCGCGCCTATACGCGCGATCTGATCCAGTCCTTCGCGCAGCAATGTCATGTCCGTCTCGTCGGTTCGGAAAACCTCGCACGGATGGCGGAAGCCTATATTCGCGGCGAGACGGTTTCGGATGAGGCGGTGACGGCCGAAATCGAGCAGTGTTTCGTCGAGAAGGACGGGCACAAGACCGATATCGTCGTGCTCGCCTGCACACATTACCCGTTCATGGCCAATCTTTTCCGCAGGCTCGCGCCCTGGCCGGTCGACTGGCTCGATCCGGCCGAGGCGATTGCGCGGCGCGCCCGCAGCCTGGTACCGCAGGTGGCCGACGCGGTGCACCCTGACAATTTCGACTTTGCCGTCTTCACGTCGGGCAATCCCGATTTCGCGACGGCGCGGCTGATGCAGGGTTTCGGCCTCAGCACGCGATAGGTGATCCGCGCTTTCCTTAGGCGCGGCAATGACGCAGATTTGTCGATGGGGAATCAGAAGCGGCGCCCACCGCCTCTGAGAATGAAGGGATGCGCGCCGTGCCGCTTCAAAGACTTGTCATGCTGATTTTCTTCCTGCAGCCGATCGCCTTCGGGGCATGGCTGCCGCGCATCCCGGATGTGCAGGCGAAGCTGAACCTCGGCACCGCGGATCTCGCGATCGCGCTTCTCGGCCTGCCGATCGGTACGCTGCTGACCTTGTCTTTCGCCGGCCGCGTCGTCTCACGCATCGGGGGACGGGCGGCGATCATCTATGGCTTCGTCTTCTTCCTCGCCGTCGTCTCGCTGCCCGCCTTCGCGCCGACCGTGACGCTTCTGTTCTTCTCGCTGATGATCCTTGGCGTGGCGCTCTCGACCGTCGAACTCGGCATGAATGTCGAGGCTGACCTGACCGAGAAAGTGACGGGGCTGATCATCATGAGCCGCTCGCACGGCTTCTGGAGCCTCGGCATCATGTTCGGCAGCCTGCTCGGCGCCGGTGCGATTGCCATCGGCGCGCCGCCGCATTGGTCGATCCTCGCCATTGCTGTCGTCGTGCTGCCGATTGCGCTCTTCGTCAGCACCCGGCTGCCGAAACTGCCGGAAAGTCACCATGCGGAGACCGCCGCGACTTACCGCTTCAAGCTGCCCGGTCTGGCGCTGATCGGCATCTGCGCCTTCGTCTTTGGCGTGACGATGACCGAGGGCGCGATTGCCGACTGGTCGGCGGTTTATCTCCGTGATGTCTTCGGCTCCGAGGGCGCGCAGATGGGTCTCGGCTATTCCGTCTTCGCCTTCATGGTGGCGGCGGGCCGCTTCAGTGGCGATTACATGAAGGGCCGGTTCGGGCCTGTGGCGATCGCGCGCGGATGCGGCATTGCCTCGCTTGCCGGGATGCTGATCATTCTGGTGGCGCCAGCGCCGCCCTTTGCGCTCCTCGGCTTCGCGGCGATCGGCGTCGGCGTCTCCGTCGGTTTTCCGCTCGCTGTGACGGCGGCTGCGGCGCTGACCGACCGCCCGGCGGCTGCGAGCCTGGCGATCCTATCCTTCGTTGCGCTGCTCGGCTTTCTCGTCGGGCCGCCGATCATCGGTTTCATCGGTGAATATTGGGGCTTGCGGATCGGTCTTGCGGTGCTGATGGTGCCGCTGTTCGTCAGCCTGATCTTCACGCATATGCTCACACCGCGCGCGACCGAGAATGGCGGCCGGCTGGTCGAGCGCGAGGCCGTCTGAACGCTCGCGTCTTTCTGTGGGTTTTTGCGGCAAACGGGTAACAATCGCGGCGGCGAATATGCTAGACACGCCGGTGAAATATTAAGGGGAATCAGACTTGCAGGTTGGCATCGATATGGGAACGGCGTCCGGCAGCAGCCCGGCGACACTCGATATCGAGGAGCTGCTGGCAACGCGCCTGCTCGTTCAGGGCAATTCCGGCTCCGGCAAGTCGCATCTGCTGCGGCGCCTGCTAGAGCAATCCGCCCAATGGGTTCAGCAGGTCATCATCGATCCCGAAGGCGACTTCGTAACGCTCAGCGACCGTTTCGGCCATATCGTCGTCGATGGCGAGCGCACCGAAGCAGAGCTTGCCGGTATCGCCAACCGCATCCGCCAGCATCGCGTTTCCTGCGTGCTGACGCTCGAAGGCCTTGATATCGAGCAGCAGATGCGTGCTGCGGCTGCCTTCCTCAACGGCATGTTCGATGCCGACCGTGAATATTGGTATCCGGTTCTCGTCGTCGTCGACGAAGCGCAGATGTTCGCGCCGTCCGTTGGCGGGGATGTCTCGGAAGATGCGCGCAAGATGTCGCTCGGCGCGATGACCAACCTGATGTGCCGCGGCCGTAAGCGCGGTCTGGCGGGCGTCATCGCCACGCAGCGTCTGGCGAAGCTTGCGAAGAACGTCGCGGCCGAAGCCTCGAACTTCCTGATGGGCCGCACCTTCCTCGATATCGACATGGCGCGCGCTGCCGATCTGCTCGGCATGGACCGGCGCCAGGCGGAAATGTTCCGTGACCTGAAGCGTGGCAATTTCGTTGCCCTCGGGCCGGCACTGTCGCGCCGGCCGCTGCCGATCCAGATCGGTAACGTCGAGACCTCGGCGCGTTCGTCGAGCCCGAAGCTGATGCCGCTGCCGGATGCGCCGCAGGATGTCGAGGACCTGATCTTCACGCCGGATCCGGAAGAGTTCCAGCGGCCGATCTTGCGCCGGGGGGGGGGGGGGGGGGGGGGGGGGG